>CANODN010000097.1 GCA_947564765.1 uncultured Roseburia sp.
TTTAATTTAATTATTTTGGGAGGTTCCAGATAGATGAGCAAAAAAAAGCGGCTATCAAAGCCTGCATTTGATTATGGATATTCCCCTTATTTATAATTCGGATACGGAATACCAGCGGGTGGAAATTCAAATCCGTACCGTCGCCATGGATTTCTGGGCCGGTGTGGATAATCATATCTGCTATAAAAAAAATCCCGAAGAAATCAAGAGGGCAGAAGCAGATTTAAAAAATTATTCGGCTGTCATCAGCAAAATGGACGAACAAATGCTGGAACTGCGAAAAAAGGTTGAAAAAATGTAATATTTTTTCAACCTTTTCAAATATCAGAAATGAAAATCCACATGGGAAAACATATTGCCTTTTATATAGATATCTGTTTTTCTTCTTGCAGAAGCATTCCCTGTAGCAGCTGCCGGATTAACAGAATCGGACCGTTTCTTCTTTTTGAAATTGCTGTCTGTCTCTCGTTCCGTTTCTCTGGCCTGCTTCATTTCCTTTGATGCATTGGCAAGATAGCTCATCTTGGCTCCTTTGACCTTTACAGCTTTCTTTTCCAATTTCTCCAGTTCTTTTTCCTTCTGCCGTGTATCCTTTCCATATTGGATGTCCTGTTTGATCTCGGTTTGAAGAACACGCACCCGTCCTTCCATTTCCAAAGCTATATTCCCCTGCTTCTGAGCATGATCCATTGCTGCATTTGCAGAAAGGATCGCTTTCATGTCAGGTCTGGCATTGACCGGTATCTCTTTCGCCTCTTCATTTATCCCGCTCTTTTGTTCCTCTTCTGAAACTTCTGTATTTGCCCTCTTCTCCCGTTCCTCTCTCTGCATCTGAATCTGATGCTGTCTGAGCTGGTTATTTAATTCCTTGATCCTCTGCTGGATCTCTTTGCGTTTCTTCTCTTTCTCGTCGTCTCCCAGCTCTTTGTCAACAGCCAGATCCTTCAGACGGCTCTGGGCGTTGGCAATCTGATTTTGAAATTCCTTGCTTTTAGAATCCGTCTGCCAGTCGGCATTAACTCTGCCGGCCTCTGCATGGCTTCTGTTCACATCATATATTTTCATCCGGTTCCCTCCCAATCCGTTACCTATTGCCATTTGGACTTTGGCTCCCGGTAACAGAATCCTTCTTTTACATCCTTGTAAATATAATTATATGCTATATTTCGGCATTTGTCTGCCCTGAATGAAGATTTTTTGGATAAAAATGTTAAATTTCTTTCAGATTCCGGCTGAATTTTGGTTATTTTGCAAAAATAATCTTACAAAATTTCTTCTTGCCCCGCTTTAATACAAAATCTTCCGCCATAATCTCCTCTGGCGTATAAATTTTGCGGACATCCGCTATTTTTTCTCCGTTAACCGTAACGCCGCCCTGTTCTACGTTCCGTCTGGCCTCTGCCCTGGAAGCTGCAAGCCCGGAGCTCACCAGCAGGCCTAAAATATCAATCGCACCGTCTCTTAAATTCTCTTCGCCAATCGTTACCGTCGGCATATCTGCTGCGTTTCCGCCGGAAAACAGTGCTTTTGCACTCTCCTCAGCTTTCCTTGCCTCTTCTTCTCCATGCACCAGATTTGTCAATTCAAAGGCAAGAATCTCCTTCGCCCGGTTCAGCTGGCTGCCTTCCCAGGATTCCATTGCCTGGATTTCTTCCAGCGGAAGGAAGGTAAGCATTTTGATACATTTCAATACATCTGCATCCGCCACATTTCTCCAGTACTGGTAAAACTCAAAGGGCGATGTCTTATTGGGATCTAACCAAACGGCCCCGGACTGGGTTTTGCCCATCTTCTTCCCTTCGGAATTCAACAGCAGATTAATCGTCATGGCATAAGCATCTTTTCCCAGCTTACGGCGGATCAATTCCGTTCCGCCCAGCATATTGCTCCACTGGTCGTCTCCGCCGAACTGCATATTACAGCCATATTTCTGGTACAGGGTATAAAAATCATAGCTCTGCATAATCATGTAATTAAATTCCAAAAAGCTTAAACCTTTTTCCATACGCTGCTTATAGCACTCTGCCGTCAGCATACGGTTTACGGAAAAATGCGCGCCTACTTCTCTTAGCACATCCACATAATTCAAATCCAGAAGCCAGTCTGCATTGTTGACCATCAATGCCTTATCTTCTCCAAAATCGATAAAACGGCTCATCTGTTTCTTAAAACAGTCACAGTTATGCTGAATCGTCTCTGTCGTCATCATCTGACGCATATCACTCCGGCCTGACGGATCTCCGATCATTGCCGTGCCGCCTCCGATCAGTGCAATGGGTTTGTTCCCCGCCATCTGAAGACGTTTCATAAGGCAAAGCGCCATAAAATGTCCCACATGCAGACTGTCTGCCGTGGGATCGAATCCAATATAAAATACGGCTTTTCCCTCGTTTATCAGTTCTTTAATCTCTTCCTCATCCGTCACCTGGGCGATCAATCCTCTGGCAACCAATTCATCATACAGTTTCATAGAAATCTCCTTCCTGAAATAAAAAAACCTTCATCCTGTCAAAGGACGAAAGTTTCTGTTTCGTGGTACCACCTTTATTCGCAGTCTGCTCGCGCCAAACTGCCTCTTTGGGTATCTCATTGAAATACCCCTGTACGTTAACGTGTACAATTCCGTCACAGCCTGAATTTGAAGTTATTCCCATTATATGCAGTGTATAGGGTTTTGTCAATTCTAATTCCTGAGAAATCACAGAAATCCAAATGTGATTTCATTTCCAAAACCCTTCCGCCTGCTAAACAACCTCCTCCAGCACCGCCCGAACCGCACCCGGCCCTGCACACATTCTGGAAAAATACCCGCATACCGTCTCTGCCAGTCCCGCCTGATACAAATTCACGCCGAAAATCCGTTCATCCCGCAAAACGGGTTCTAATGCCCAGGTATCCACCGGTTCCCCCAGCTTTATATCCTTTACATACGCCCGAACCGTATCCAGCAGCGGATCAGGGCTTAGCTCAAATAACTTTCCGCTGTCATCTACCCCCATTAAATAACGCAGCCATCCCGCAAATACCAGCGGTATTCCTTTCAAATCCTCCACCCGCAGCTTTTCGGAAGCTTCATATGCCTTAATCGTTTCTCCAAAGCGGACTGCCAGCTTTTGCGACGTATCGGTTGCGATCCGCTGTGGCGTATCCGGCATAAACGGATTGGGAATACGGACATTCAATACCGTATCTATAAATTCCTTTGGATCTATAATACCCGGATTGACAACAACCGGAAGCCCCTCTGTATAGCCGATCTTTTCTACCAGCCTCCGCAATGCTTTATCTTTCATTTCTTCTGAAATCAATGTATATCCCAGCAGGCATCCGAATATTGCAAGGGTTGTATGCAGCGGATTCAAACAGGTGCAGACCTTCATCCGTTCTGTCTTTTCCACCGTTTCTTTTGTGGCAAACAGAAATCCGCCCTTTTCCAGCTTCGGTCTGCCGTTGGGAAATGCGTCTTCAATTACCAGATATTCACATTCCTCCGCATTCACAAACGGCGCTGCATACGTGTTTTTCGATGTCACCGCCGCCTCTATGTCCTCTAACCCGTCTTCCCTCAGAAGCTTTTCTACAGAGGCATCCGGTCTTGGCGTAATTTTATCAATCATTGTCCATGGAAAAGATACCTTTTCCTTGTCCCTGACATAATCCAGAAATCCTGCCCCAGCCTTCTGATTTTCCGTCCATTTCTCTGCAAAGCTGCAAATTGCTTCATAAAGCCTGTCCCCGTTATGGGAACAATTATCCATACTTACCATTGCAATCGGTTTTGCCCCGTTTTTATAACGGGTATACAAAAGAGACGCTACTTTCCCAATATAGCTGACCGGTTTATCCGGCCCGTTTCTATAATCCGTCTCTACCGCCGGCAGCGTCTCCCCCATTCCGTTTACCAGACTGTACCCCTTCTCTGTAATCGTAAAGGAAACAATCTGCAGGGAATCCTTTTTAAAAATTTCCTGCAGGCGGCAGGTATCTCTGGGATTGTCAAAATCCAGCGTCAAAGATTCCACAATGCTGCCGATTACTGTTTTTTCCATGCTTCCGTCTGCCTTAAACGTAACCAGTATCGTATAATCATCATGGGGATGATTCATTTTTTCTATAATCTCATAATCATATCCTTCTGCTACAATCAGCCCCTTATTTAAAACGCCTTCATTTAACAGTTTCTGAACCGCATTTGCCTGAAAAGCCCGGAAAATATTGCCCCCGCCAAAATGAATCCAAAAAGGATTTTCCTTTGTAGCCCGCTGTACTGCTTTTCTGTCGTACTCAAAAAGCTCATAACCCGCTTTTTTCCATTGTAATCTGTTTTCCAGTCCATTTTGATCTAACTGCATCGCATTTTCCTCTTTTCGCTTTTTTCAATTGCTTCCCAAAGGCCGTTTAAATACGTCGCTCCCAGAGCCCTGTCATATAGACCGTATCCGGGCATTGCCTTCTCATCCCAGATCATCCGTCCGTGATCCGGACGAATCGGCCCATCAAATTCAATATCGTAAAGCGCCTTCATAATCTCATACATATCAAATGTGCCATCGGAGGACAAATGCGCCGCTTCTTCGAAATCTGTAGGCGAATGAAATTTCAGATTACGGACATGGGCAAAGTGAATCCTTCCTTTCAAGGAACGGATCATATCCGGAAGATCGTTCTTAAGATTTGTTCCATAAGAACCTGTACAGAATGCTACGCCATTATGTGGATTATCCACGGATTTCATCAGACGCAGAATATTTTCCTTATTGATAATGATTCTGGGAAGTCCGAATACACTCCAGGCCGGGTCATCCGGATGAATTGCCATGTTGATATCGTATTCGTCACAGACCGGCATGATTTTTCCCAAAAAATAAATTAAATTTTCAAACAGCTTTTCCTCATCTATATTTTTGTACATTGCAAACAATTCTTTTACATGCTCCATACGGTCCGGTTCCCAGCCAGGCATAACGGTTCCGTTCATATCTCCCGCAATGGATGCAAACATCTTCTCCGGATCAATCGAATCCACCGCTTTTTGCGTATAAGCAAGCACCGTTGAACCGTCTGCCCGTACTCTTGCAAGCTCCGTTCTTGTCCAGTCAAACACCGGCATAAAATTATAACAGACAAGATGCAGGTTTTCTTCTCCCAGATTCTTCAGCGTCTCTATATAATTTTCAATGTACAAATCCCTGTCTGTCGCTCCTGTTTTAATGGCGTCATGAACGTTTACACTTTCAATTCCCGAAATATGAAGTCCCGCTGCCTCTACCTCCTCCTTCAGCCTGCGGATATTCTCCCTGCTCCATACTTCTCCTGGCTTCGTATCGTACAGTGTCGTAATAACTCCCGTTACCCCCGGAATCTGCCGGATCTGCTTTAACGTTACCGTATCAAATTTTGAACCGTACCATCTGAGTGTCATTTCCATAATTCATAATCCTTTCTGTGATACTGGCATTTTATTTCTTAATTATGATTATGGATCATTTCACCCAAAAAAATACATACAAAACATCCGCATCTGACAACTGTTTTTACTGCACCAGAAAAACGGATAACAAAAAACCCCGAAATTTTCGGGGTTTTTGAAAGGCGCAGGCCGGATTTGAACCGGCGCGTACTGGTGTTGCAGACCATTGCCTTACCACTTGGCTACTGCGCCGTGCTGTTTACTTATTACATATTATCAAATACAGGTTTTTACGTCAAGCAATTTTCTTACATTTCAATTTAGACTTTCCTTCTAAAATCAGATAAAATAGAAAAAATGACTGTCCTATGCAACAAACCGGGCGGTTATCCACACTATTATATATCACCCGTCAACAAATCAACATAATAAGGGAGTACTTATGAAACAAAATCTGCAGCAGATAAAAAAAGCAAAATCCGGTGACAAAGACGCTTTTGCAGAATTGTACAGCAGCATTTATCTCGATCTGTACCGTTTTGCACTCTATACTTTGAAAAATCCCGCTGACGCGGAAGATGTCGTCAGTGAAACGGTTATGGATGCTTTTGTTTCGATTCGCAGACTCCGTTCTGCCGAATCCTTCAAAGCATGGATTTTTAAAATATTGTCTACGAAATGCAAGCAGCGTTTCAAACAGATACAAAATCAGGCCGTTGAACTGCCCGAAGATCTTCCGGCTGAAGAATCTTCTGCCTCTTTCGATGAGGCTATAGAGCTGCGTCATTATTTCTTCCTGTTAGAGGATGAAGAGCGTCTTATTATAAGTATGCATATTTTTGCCGGATATACCAGCAAAGAAATTGCAAAGATACTTCATATGAATGCAAACACCATACGTTCCAAAGAGAGCCGTGCCTTAAAAAAGCTCTCTGCCCAATTAAACAGCCAATAAAAGAAAGGTGATTATATGACAGATAACGAATTATTAAATCAGATTAAACAATCGGCCGAACAAATCGATGTTCCCGATTCCATTACCCCAGACAGGATTTCTTCCCAATTAAAAACCGCAAAATCCCCGTCTGCGCATTTTAAATTTTCCCCTGTAAAGGTGGCTTCCGTCGCCGCTGTTTTCCTCTTTATAGGTATTTTTTCCGGTATTGCATGGCGTACGGTTTCTACAGCTAAGAAATCTGCCCTTCCGGAATCCGGTGTCCTGACCGCTGCCATCCCTGAAATACCTGATTCAAAAAGCACTTCCAAAGACGTGCCCAAAAGAAATGCCGGAACACTTTATACCATAGCCGAAAGTTATGACCAGCTGTATGATGTATTAAATGCCTACGAAGCTTCTTATTATGTAAATGAATATGCAGTAGATGGCATGGATGAAGCCACAGCAGACGTGGCAACAGACGATATATCTACTATGGGTATAGAAGAATCTTCCATGGAAGCCGCAGCAAATGCCCGCGGAGAAGCAGCCAAATTATCGGAGCAGGAAAGCTATTCCACTACAAATCTGCAAACAGAAGGCGTTGATGAAAGCGATCTGATTAAAACCGACGGCACTTATATTTATACCGTCAAAGACCAGCATGTTTTTATCACGGATACCTCCGATGGAATATTAAAGCAGACAGCCTCCATACACCCTGATCTGGATACGGCAGATTCCATATTGGAACTCTATGTGGACAACGATGCTCTGCTTTTGCTGGTACAGCATTATGATACTTCCCTGGAAGACTCTTCAATATACTATGATTCCGACGATGCCTATTCCGCAGATGATTCCGGATTTCTTCCTTTAGAAGACACTGCGAAAACAAGCGCTGTGCAGACATCCTCCTCCACGATATTATACATTTATGATATTACAAATCCTGCATCTCCAGCACTACAGGGAACCGCAACGCAGGATGGCTTTTACTACACTTCCCGGAAAAT
>CANODN010000098.1 GCA_947564765.1 uncultured Roseburia sp.
CTTTTTTCTTTTTACGCTACCATTTTCTTGGGATTCTGTCAAGAAAGGATGGCTATTTGAGGGTAAAACTGCTATAATTTAAGGCAGAAGCATTGTCACGCAAATCACTGGCGGTTAAGAAGAAGGCTGCAGTGGAAGCAAAAATATACGGGAGGAAATTTTATGAATATTACCATTCGAAATGATATGGCGTCAGTCACCTGCCAGACGCATGGCGCAGAGCTTTTATCTTATAAGACGGCGGAAGGCAAAGAGTATATGTGGCAGAAAGATCCGGCATACTGGGCAAAATGCTCACCGGTGCTTTTCCCCTATGTGAGCGCAGTTCCGGATACGGTTACAATTTACGGAAAAGGATACAAGATTCCCCGCCATGGCTTTGCTAAGGATACGGATTTTGAAATTGCCGAACAGGGAGAGGATTATGTGGTCCTGCAGATAAAGGCAAATGAAGCTACTGCGGAGATTTATCCTTATGATTTTGTGTTTACAGTGACCTTCCGGTTAAACGGACCGGCATTGGATGTGATCTATGGCGTTTCCAATCAGGGAAAAGAAGAGATGCCGTTTTTGATCGGCGGGCATCCGGGATTTTTCTGTCCGATGGAAGAGGGAGCGGCCTTTACGGATTATGTGCTGCATTTTGCGGATGAAGACGTAGAAGACGTGTGTTTGGAGTATTCATTGTTTGACGAAGACGCGATCTTGTTTCAGGATCTGAAGGAACGCAGTGTAAAATTAATTCATAAGAATAGTAAAAAAGGCATACAGTTTGATTTTCCCGATTACTTATCGGTGGCATTCTGGACGCCCAGCGGAAAGCAGGCGCCATTCCTCTGCATTGAGCCATGGTGTGCAGGCACGTTAGAGCAGGTGTCTTCTACCAATATGCTGGAGAAGAAATATGTGCAGAAGCTTCCGGCAGGAAAGTCTAAGGATTACCTTTTTTCTGTGAAACCATGTTAGACTGTTTTTAACAGCAGGATCAGAGCGGCCAGTGCAGTCAGAAATTCTGCGGCAGGGAATGCGCACCATGCGCCATAAAGGCCTGCCATGGCAGAGAGGAGAAACGCCATTGGAATAATTACGACAAAGCCCCGCAGTATGGAAATGATATGAGCAGGGATGGGGCGTTCCACAGAAGAAAAATAGACAGCCAGAATCACGTTAAAGCCTGCAAAGGGACAGGCGGTAAAGTACAGGCAAAGCCCTGTTGTGGCAATATGCTGCAGCAGGGGATCGCCTTCGCTGTTAAACAAAGCCGTAATTTGTGAAGCACCGAAAAATACAACGGCATAGATAACAGCCGAAAGAAGCAGCATGGCAGTCAGAGCATACCGAAGGAGCGACTGTATATTTTTTTTGTTCTGAAGGCCGTAATTGTGACTGAGCAGAGGCTGGGTACCCTGGGCCAATCCCGTATAAATGGCAATGACGACAAGGGAGAGATTTGCAATGACGCTGTATGCGGCTACGCCGGTATTTCCCTGTAAGCGAAGCATAATAAAATTAAATACGATCATCGTCACAGCGGAGGACATCTCTGTAATCAAAGAGGGGATACCGGTGGAGATGATTTTGGAAAAGAGATGGAGATCGGCTTTGCATTTTTTTAAATGGAAGCCGTTTTTTTTGCGGAGCAGGTGCGGAGAAAGAATCAGAATACTGATAACGGGGGCAAGGCCTGTGGCCAGAGAGGCGCCGAAAATACCCATGCGGCAGGGGAAAATAAACACCCAGTCCAAAATGACATTGGAGAGGCTGCCGCCGATCATGGCAGCCATGGCAAGCTGAGGCGCACCGTCGTTGCGCACAAAGGCCTGCAGCATGTAATTCATCAGAAAAGCCGGTGCAAACAGCAGGATGACAGACAGATACGTAATAGAGAGCGTTAAGACTTCGTCTCTTGCGCCCAGAACATATAATACGGGTTCCAAAAAGAAACAGGCTGTCAGCATAAATAATATAGAAAGTCCCCCGCAGAGAAATACGGCGTTGGTGAAGATGCGGTTCGCATCGGCGTCGTTTTGCATGCTTTTTTGAATGGAATAGTTCGTTCCGCCGCCCATACCGATCATCAGGCCGCATCCGTCCATAAAGCTGTAAAGGGGAAGGGCAAGGTTTAAAGCGGCGAGACCTTTGATGCCAAGGCCCTTAGAGACGAAAAAGGTATCGGCGAGAATGTAAAAGGATACCCCGATCATACCGCATATATTCAGGGAGGTATATTTGAAAAAATCTTTCAGGCAGGTTTGTCTGTTCATAGGGATTGTCTCCGTTTCCTTAAAAAAAATAAAAGCATTGCAGCTCATATCTTCGAAGGCCTGACGATATGAGAACAATGCAGGGCATCCTACCCGGCGGCAGAATACGGAAGGTATTATAGCACGAAAGGGAACGGGAGGCAAGTCTGCTTTGCGGATTATTCCGGCATGGATGAACGATTACAGTAAAATTTGACGGAAACAGTAAAAATGAGTATCATAGAAATGAATTTTGAAAAAGAAACAGCGAAAGGAGATAACAGAATGCAAAAGAATCCTAAGAAACCAATGAGGTTAAAGATTTTCGGCGTTATGCTGGCGGCAGCGATGGCAGTGTGTATCACAGGCTGCAGCGGCAAAACCGATAAAGGAGCCCCGGAAGGAACAGAGGCAGTCCAAGATGTGCAAAAAGACGGAGCCGTATTAGGCGAAGGGGAAAAGAAGTTTGATCTTACGATTGCAGATCAGGATGGCGAAGAAACCCGGCTTGAGATTCATACGGATCAGGAAACGGTAGGAGCTGCGCTGACAGAGCTTGGAGTTATTGAGGGTGAGGAAGGGGATTACGGCCTTTATGTAACGACGGTAAACGGAATCACAGCTGATTATGAGACGGATGGCGTATACTGGGCGTTCTATATCAACAATGAATATGCGCAGACAGGCGTGGATGCTACCGAAATTACCGAAGGAGATGACTATTCCTTCCGGATTGAACAGTAGCCGTGAAGCTTACAACAAAAGAAATAACAGTCTTCGCCATGCTGGGAGCCCTTATGTACGCTTCCAAGGTAATTATGGAAATGGCGCCGAACATACATCTTCTGGGCGTGTTCATTGCGGCATTTACCGTTGTTTACAGAAAAAAAGCATTGTATCCGATTTATATATTTGTATTGCTGAACGGAATGTTCTGCGGATTTGCGGGATGGTGGATTCCGTACTTGTATATATGGACAGTTCTTTGGGCAATGGTCATGCTGCTCCCGCAGAATATGCCGAAAAAGGTGCGTCCGTTTGCGTATATGACCGTATGCGCGCTGCATGGGTTTTTATATGGGACATTATATGCTCCGGTGCAGGCAGTTTTGTACGGGTTGAATTTCAAAGGAATGCTTGCCTGGATTCTGGCGGGCCTGCCCTTTGATCTGATACACGGCGTGAGCAATTTTTTCTGCGGAATCTTAATCGTACCGCTGATTTCGGCTTTAAAGCTGGCGGAAAAAACAATATCATAAATATTTCATGACAAAAAGCAGATAATTGATTACATAGAAGCTTAAGAAGATATAGGTAAAAAGTCGATATTTTATAATATCGGCTTTTTCTGCCGGATGAAAAGAAAGCTGCAAGAAGCCGTCTGGAGGAATTATGTTAAAAATAGCAGTCTGTGATGATGACGAATGGATTCGGAAATATCTGAAAAGGATAATTGAACGGGAAACGGATGCAAAAGCGGATCTTTATACGTCAGGGGAATCGCTTCTGGCGGCGAAAGAAACGTATGATATTTTATTTATGGATATCTGTCTGGCAGATACGGCGCATACAAACAGAAAAAACGGTATGGAGGCGGCAAGGGAAATCCGCGGCAGATCCAATGCGCTGATTATTTTCATAACGGCAATACCCGATTATGTCTATGACGCCTATGATGTGGAAGCATTTCATTATCTGTTGAAGCCGATTGACGAAGGGAAGCTTTGTGAAGTCATTCACCGGGCGGCTGCAAAAGCAGCAGAAAAGAAGGCAAAGCCGCCGCTTTTGATTAAGACGGGAGGCAAGGTGCTTCGGATTCCCGTCGAAACCATTTACTATGGGGAAAATGATGGCAGAAAAATCACACTGCACACAAAAAACGGTATGTTTTCTTATTACGAAAAAATGGAAGAGCTGGAAGGGAAACTGGGAGACGGTTTTTTTCGTTCCCATAGGGGCTATCTGGTGCATTTGCAGGAGGTGGCGGCGTATGACCGTACAAGCATTACCCTAAAGTGCGGGGAAACCGTATTTCTGGCCAAGCAGAAATACAACGATTTTGTTGCAGCCTATATGAACTATCTGACAAAATAAAAAGCGCGCTTTTACACAGGCTCTTGCAGAGGAAACGAAATGAAAGAAATCATTTATATTTGTATGGATTTGACGGAGTATACCATTTTGGGATTTCTGCTGGTATATCTTTTAAAAGGAATGCTGCAGGAATATTTTTTATGGAACGGACATCGGAACATAACGTCCGGCATTTTGTGCCTGCAGTTTGTGGCCATCCGTCTGATGATGTCCAGAGCAGTCTGGGTGAAACAGATGATTTACGGGAAGGACATGTATCTTGTGAGCAGCAGACAAAGTATTATTCCGGTGGCCGTCAGTATGGCGGGTACACTGTTTGCGGGACTGCTTTTATATAAAGGAAGCCGGATGAAACTGCTGTCGCTGGTGACGGCATTTTACGCATTGTTAGAGCTGGTCCGTTTCACGTATTATCCCCTTGCGGTAAAAAGCATAAACGCCATTGCAGGATATTATAATGATTTGTTTTTTGAAAAAGAGGCGATTGCGGCAACGCAGTATCAGCAGGCTATGGGCAGGATCGAAATCGTCTGGAACGGCCTGCTGTCTGTTGTCGTCGTTTTGTTTATGTTGTTTTGTGTACGGAAATATAAGAAGTATCTGCTGTATGGCGGAAATGATCAAAGAGCAAAGGCGTATGATGTGTTTTACCGTTCCAAAGAGGCGGGACAGCTTTTTGTACCGGCGCTTTTGGGCCTGGTGTTTGCCATTATGCTGCGCAGTATCCTGTTTTATTATGAGAGAGAAATTTTCAGTATCATAGATGAGTATCCGGAATTGAATGTAATCATTCCTGTGTTATCGCTGCTTTGTATTATTTTAATTCTTATGAGTGTGAAAATACTGGGGGAAGTCGAAGAAGAACGGGAAAAGAGACGCCAGGCAGAGCTGTACCAAAGCAGGGTAAAGGATTTGGAGGAGCATGTACGGGACATGGAAAGCGTTGCGATTCAGATCCGCGGAATGAAGCACGATATGAAAAATTATATCGCGGATATCAATGCGCTGTTGGCGCAAATGGCGTCGGGGGATGAAAAAGCAAAAGAAGAGGTGCGGCATTATATAGGCTCCATACAGGCGTCTCTGGAAGAGCTGGATTTGATTTATCAGACGCAAAATCCGGTTACAGACGTCATTTTAGGCAGATATGTCCGGTTGGCCAGACAAAAAAATATTACCTTTTCCAGTGATTTTATTTATCCCAAAAAGCTTGGAATCGATGTGTTTGATTTGAGCGTTATTTTGAATAACGGGCTGGAAAATGCTTTTGAGGCCTGCGAAGCGGAAGAGGAAAACGCTTTTGTTTCTCTGCATGCAGACCAGAAGGGAAATATGTTTCTGCTTACAATAGAAAACCGTTTCGATGGAATACTGAAATGGGAGGGGGAATTTCCTGTATCGGTAAAATCAAACGAGAGCCATGGATTTGGCCTGAAAAATATAAAAAGCTGTGTGGAAAAGTATTATGGCAGGATATCAGTAGAAACAAAAGAAAACAGATTCAGCCTTACCGTTATGCTTCAGGGAAAGGCGGATGGGCAATTTGATGACAAAATTTGAAGTATTGGTTACAATGGAGTGAACAAACCGGCGCAGATGACCGATACTCATAGTAAGAAACAAAATAAATGCAAAGTATTACAGGAGGGACTATATGCGTATTACAAATCAAATGATGGCCAGAACTTCTGCAAAGACAGGAATTCCTCTGCAGCAAAATACATTGTTGGATATCATGAATAAAAGTTCGGCTTCTGTGGGAAATCTCACATCGCCTACAGGCAATACAAATTCATTTTTGCAGAAGCTAAACAGCAAAAGCGATGAACAGATGAAAAAGACAGCGGAGAGCTTAAGCGATTATGCATCAAAGCTGTATGATGACGGAAAAGATTCTTTGTTTGCAAAAGCAGAGGCTTCCGGAGACAAATCCGAACTGATTAAAACGATTACAGGCATGACAGATGCGTACAATAAAACGTTAAAATCTCTGGGCAGCTCTGATTCTGCGCTGAATAAATTTTACGCACAGGAATTAAAAAATTATACGTCAGACCATTCCGCGGCATTGAAGGCGGCAGGCGTTACCAGAAATAAAGACGGCAGCTTAAGCATTCAGAAAGACGTGCTGGAAGCAGCAGACATTGACAGCTTGAAAGCGGCATTTGGCAGTACATCCGGATTTTCCGAAAAAGTCGGCTATGTTGCAGGAAGAACAGCAGAAAATGCTTCGGCAGCTTCAGCAAGTATTTTGGGCGGCTATGACAGAAGCGGAACGGATTATTGGAATTCTTTTACAAAAAACATGTATAATTTCTGGGGATAGGAGACAGCCATGGTAGGAAATGTGAATCATATTGTAGAATCTATGTATGCGGCAGATAATATCAAAAACCAGCAGAGTACTGCCAATGGGAAAACAGGGAATTTTTCGGATTATCTGGATTTGGCACTATCGAATTACCGGACAGGTCTTTTGACAGGCGGCCTGAATTCAGGTTATTCCTATCTGAATGGATTATCCGGCTCCACCTGGCAGACGGTTGTTCTGGAGGCATTAAGAGATGAACTGAAAAAGAACCAGACGAAAGAGACAAAGGAAACGCAGCAGGAGAACGAAGAGGCATCGTCTTTGGCGTCTGCCGGGAAAAAGCCCGATTGGGCTAAAATACGTGTGATTGAACATTACAAATCGCCAAAAGAAGAGTTAATAAAGGAAAAAGGGATTTTGGTTTAAACAGGCAGCTGTGCAGAGGATTCGTGACTGTTTAGAGAAGACCGATTGGAGAATCTTATGCTGCAGGGCTGCCCGTTTAGATAGACAGGATCAGGATTGGAAAATTAGAAAAATAAAAAATAAGTACTGGACAAACTGAATGGCATGTGGTATTATAATTAAGCGCGTTTGAGAAAATGTGCATACATACGATGCGTGGCTCAGTTTGGTAGAGCGCTGCGTTCGGGACGCAGAGGTCGCAGGT
>CANODN010000099.1 GCA_947564765.1 uncultured Roseburia sp.
GCAGTTACGCCGGATACGGTTACGGTACCGTTTAACGCGTCGGATTTGGTTACTTTATATTGAAGATTTGCATCTTCAATCAATGTGTTTAGCGCCGGAACTGCAAATACGTCCCTATCGGTAATATAAGAAAGCATTTTTTCTGCTTCCACCAAATCCTTTAACGCCCAGTCTATTTCTTTCTGTGATGCATATTCCGCACTAAGCACCTGCTGTGCTTTCGCCAAGGCCTCCTGATAAGCTTTCACACTGGATGCCGTATACCTGCTCAAATCCTTATTCTTTGTTGTCAACTCTTCCACTTTTTGGCTTAATTCTGTTTTATCTCCCGATGCTTCCCCTTCTGCAACAACAAATATATCGCAGGACGCCCTCACTCCATTGGGGGCGGCGACTGTAATTTGGGTTTCTCCAACTTTAAGCGCACTTACTCTGCCATTTTCTACCGACGCAACTGTTTCATCCCCCGAACTCCATGCCAGAACCCGATTGTCTGCATCTTCCGGTTCCACACTGGCAATCAGCGTTTCTTCTTTCCCCGGCGTAAGCGTTAAGCTTGTTTTATTTAAATGGATCTGCTCTATTTCTGCTTTACGCTCCTTTACAACAACGATACATTCTGCTGTTTTGCCGTTGGCGGATACAGCCGCAATCTTTGCTCTTCCCTCTGCAATCGCTTTTACTTTTCCATTTTCTACTGTTGCAACAGCCTCATTGTCAGAGCTCCAGGTTACGGTTTGATCTGTGGCATTTGTCGATTCAAACTTTACGGTCAGTGTTTCTTCCTCCCCCGGTGCAAGCTCTAAGCTTTCTTTATTCAGATAAATTTGCCCTGTTTGCTCAGACGCTGTGACCGTAACTGTGCAGATTGCTGTTTCGCCTCCGTACGCCGTTATCTTTATTTCAGCGGTTCCTTCTTTGTAAACGCCCGCCGTTACGGTACCGTCTGCAGAAACACTTGCAATCAGGGGGTCCGAACTGGTATAGGTCAATTCTTTATATGTCGCATTTGCCGGTTCCACCGATGCCTCCAGCTTTTTCTTTTCTCCAAAGGTCAGCTGCATCTGCGTATCTGCATTGACCTTTACCGGCATAACAATATCTGTTCTGTTTGTATAGACATTAAATTCCGCCGCATGAATAAATTCACCAAAGCCCTTATCCCCCGCTGTTGCTGTCGCACGGATTTGAATTTTTCGCATTGGAATCGTTCTGCCGAAATCAACTGTCTTCTTCTCCGAATCATATTCCCACGTTCCGCTGCTTATTTCAGTAAATTCCCCCGTCGCTGTTGTACTGTAATATAGCCGGTATCCGGTAATATATCCGTTTCCTTCTCTTCCCGAACGAGGAACATATTCAAATTTGACGGCATCGATTGTTTTTCCAAAATCAATTGTAAATTCATTTCGGATTCCGGGATCTCCAATCACCGGCTTCTTAGCATTATCCGAATAATTGCTGTGCCACCAGGTAGTTTCATCCCCATCGATTGCGGCGTCTGCACGTCCGTCGTCATTGGTGTCATCTTCATCTTCGCTGCCTGCTGACGCGCTCCAGCCGGCTTTATCCAGCTTCACATATCCATCCGGTTCCCATACGGCTGTCAATACAACGTTTCCCTTCGGCACCGTATAACTGCTGCCTGCCGCATACGTTTTTTGACCGTCATTCCAGCCGGCAAACCGATAATATGCTACAGTTGCCGTACAGTTTGGAAGTGTATAGATGTCTCCGCTTTGCCAGGATATCTCCGCCGGAAGCGTTCCGGTTACTTCTTTTTCGGACCGGAAGGTAATTGTAACCGATGGCTTAATATTAGTGGTATTTGCCGTAACAATTGCCGAATAGTACCCCTCGTTTCCTGCTTTCACCGCCGCAACGCGGTATTTTGCATTTTCACCAGAAAGCAATCCGTCCGGGTCGGTATAGCTTGTTCCTGTTACTTTTTCTGTATTGATTTTTATGAAATCCGTATTCACCTTGCGGTAAATATGATAAGAATCTGCTCCTGTAACTGCATTCCATGCAAGAGTTGTACCGTTTGCACTTACAGATACTCTTACATTCTCCGGAGCCGCCAGCCTTGCCTCTTCCGCAACGCCTTCTCCGAAACCGGTAATTGTATAGGTTTCGCCTTTGACCGTTTCAAAGGAAATACGGTCTTTCGTCTCGTCTGCATCTGCCGTTACCGTAATTTCGTTGTTTTTGGAATCCTTTACCGTCACACCGTTTCCTTTGATGCCTTTGCACTGTACGATACATTCTCCGCCGTTTTTGGAAAGAATTGTAACAGAAACCGCCTTTTTCGCCTGCCAGTCAATGCCAACCTCAAAGTTTCCTCTTGCCACAATGCCGTCTACAGAACCGCTTGCCCATACATCCGGAAGGGCCGGCAGAATATTGATATACCCCAGATTACTCTGCAGCAGCATTTCGTTCACGCCGGCAGTATAACCAAAGTTGCCGTCAATCTGGAATGGCGGATGCGCATCCCAAAGGTTCGGATATATACCGTCTCTGAATAAATTTTTAATCAAAACATAGGTCTGGTTTCCGTCTCCGGTCCTTGCCCAGGAATTGATACGCTGTCCCATACCCCAGCCGGTGGTGCTGTCTCCTCGTCTGGATAAAGATACAATAGCAGCGTCCATATACTGTTTGTTGTCTACCGAAATCAAATCCCCCGGCGCAAGGGCAAGCAGATGCGACATATGCCTGTGTGTTGCCTCCCATTTGTCAACTTTGCTTTCCGTCATACCGTCTGCGATATAGCCGATTCTTGTTTCATTATACCATTCTTTGATCTGTCCTTCGTCACCGATCTCAATGGGTGCCAGTCTGCTCTGGTTCTCCTTCCACTGTGCCGCAAGCGCTGTATCGACTCCAAGAATTTCCGCTGCCGTTGCTGCATCCTCGTATAGCTGCCAGATCAATTCCTGCTCATAGGCGTTACCCAGAGAGTAAGGCCCCCATTCGGGAGAATAGGTCGGCGCAGACGCCAGCCTGGTGCTTTCCTTTCCATTCGCAAGGGTAATTTTCACACCGGTATCCACCAGAATCTGGTCATAAAGAATCGCCTCTTCCCTTAACATCGGATAAATATGCTCTCTCATATAATCCACATCGCCTGTGTATTCGTAATACTCCCAGCAATTCTGCAAAATCCAGGGAACTGCCGCAGGCGACCAGCCCCAGGAAAAATCCCAGCCCGGGCAGGTCCAGCCAAAAGGCGTGCATTGTGTATGCGCGGTAAATCCGTTCTCTTCTCCCGGCTCATTTTTAATTCCATAATAAGCTTCCGCCGTCACACGCCCCGGTTCTCTTAAGGAATCCACATAATCAATCAAAGGCGTCGCACATTCCGCCAGATTTGCCGAATAGGTCGGCAGATAGTTCATCTGCAGATTGACATTCATATGATAGTCGCATCCCCATGCAACACGGTTGTGGTCTCCTGCACGGTTCTGCCACACTCCCTGTAAATTAGAAGGCAGGTCTCCTGCTCTGGAGGAGGCAATCGTTAAATATCTGCCATATTGATAAAGAATGGTCTCAAGTAAACGCCTTTCCGCTTCTGTCGCCGCTCCGCTCCCTGCAGCATTATATGCGGTCAGCAGATCATCTGTTGTTTTATTCGATGCAGACTGTCCCAGGTCAAGCTCTACTCTGTCAAACAATTCCCGGTAATCGTCTAAATGTCTTTGCAGCACCGCATTATATCCCTTCCGGGCTGCAGCCGATACCACGTCTGCAACGCTTTTTGCCAGCTCTGCTTCTGTTTCTCCTGTCCGGTAAACGGGATATTCGTTTTTATAATCTGTATCTGCAGAAAGGAAAATAACGACTTCGTCTGCATTTGCAATATTTAATGACTGTCCGTCTGTACCGGCTGTAACCGTCCCCTGTGTTAAAACCTTCAGCATAGAATTCATCTTCAGCTGATTGTCCTGCATCTGACTTGCCGTTACAAGCGTCCCTTCGCTTGCATTTACCTGATAATCAATGCTTTCTTTTCCCAGCCTGTTACTCAGATTACTGTTGGATTCTATACTGGTTTCTCCATTGTCAAGCGGAAACTTTACATTCATATTCAGCTTATTGCCGCCGCTTGCCGTCAATTTCATGGCAAGAACATTATCCGGATAGCTGACAAAATATTCTCTATGGTAATTCGTTCCGTTCGCCGTAAAATCCACATTCGCTATTCCGGTCGTTAAATCCAGATCTCTTGTATAATTTGTAGTGGATGTAGAATTCGTCAATCCGTTAAAGGTAAGATAAATATCTCCCCAGGACTGGTAAGCTCCGTATCCGGCCTGCTCTCCAACCAATCCGGCGCAAAGACTGGACGCTTCGCTGTCTCTTCCCTCCAAAAAAGCATCTACAATACGCTGGTATAGCTCTGACATGTTCGCCTTATTGCCGCCGTTGTAATTCCGACGGTTGTTGCTTGGCCCGCCATTCCAAAGTGTTTTCTGGTTAAAGGTCAAATGCTCTTCGCCGATCTCCCCATAAATATTTGCCCCCATATAACTGTTGCCGATGGGAAGTGTCAGTTGCTGCCAGGTATTATCCGCTCCCTGCGTTCCCTGACCTCCCTGCAGATTCTGCCGGATTATTCCTCTGCTCACCGGTTCATCATACCACAGCCTTAACAGATTTTCACTTTGCGTTTCCTTTGTTTCTTCCACCGCCTTTACGGGATTTGCCAGTATGTCCGCAGGTACGGTTGTCATCAACATAGCCGCCGATACAATCACCGAAAACAACTTTGAGATGGTTTGGATTTTCATACATTTCCCTCCTTGTGTTTCATTTTCATTTTAAAAGAGCTGCCACAATTGCGGCAGCTCTTTCTGATCTCTATTTTTTTGCTTTGTAAGTCACTTTTTTACCTGCACTCTTCATCTTTTTCTTTAATTTCTTTACCTCTGATTTTGACATGCTCTTCGGATAGAAAATCTTACAGTTAGACTTAATTCCCTTGAATGCATTCTTTCCAACTTTCTTCGGAGCCGTTGTACCCATAAAGCGGATTTTCTTAAGCTTTGTACACTTATTGAAGCTGTTCGCACCGATATCAGTTACATTTGCACCGATGACTATGGATTTTAATTTTTTCTTGCAGTTCTTGAATACATTCTTGTCAATCGCTGTAACCTTAAACGTATAACCGTCTTTGTCTACCGTAGGCGGAATTGTAATTGCTCCCTTTTTCTGACCTGCTGCGGTTACGCCAGATACGGTTACGGTACCGTTTACCGCATCGGATTTGGTTACTTTGTATTGAAGGTTGGCATCTTCAATGAGAGTTCCCAGACCCGGAACGGCTTTTTCACTATCCTTTACTTTCAGGGATTTCTCTGCCGCTTCCAGTTTTATCAAAGCATGATCTACTGCTGTTTCAGATGCATCTCCATTCAAAAGATCCTTTGCTTCTGCCAACGCTTTTGTAAACGCTGCTACAGTTTCTGTTGTATATCCGCTTAAATTCTTCTTCTCTGCTTCTGCAACCAGCGTTTTCAGAGATTCGATCTTTGCATCCGATGCTTTCTTGTCCAGACCCGTTACTGCAGCGTTTAACGCTTTCAGTGCGTCATCAATCTCCAACTGCGATGCTTTTTTAGAATCAAGAATCTGCTGGGCCTTCTCCAGAGCCTGCTGATACTTCTTTACACTCGCTTCCGTATAACCTGTTATATCTTTTCCGGTTAATTCTTCCAGTGAGTTGCTTAATTCTGTTTTATCGCCAGATTCCTCCGAAGCTTTAACAACGTATACTTCACAAGTTGCTGTCATTCCGTTGGAAGCGGTAGCAGTAATCGTTGCTTTTCCACTTATGCCTGCTTTTATTTTACCGTTCTCTACGATTGCAACATCCTCATTGTCTGATGACCATGTCACGGTTCTGTCTGCTGTGTAAGGTTCTACATTTGCTATAAGCATAATCTCTCCGCCAGGCTGCAGTGTAACGCTTTCACGCTCCAGATTAATACTCTTTACGGCTACATCAGAAACCACATTTACTGTACATGTTGCCGTCTTACCGCCGATTTCCGTAATCGTTATTGTTGCCGTTCCATTTCTTGTACCCGCTGTTACTGTACCGTCCGAGAAAACACGGGCAACCTGCGAATTAGAGCTTTGATACGTAAGTTCCTTATAAGTTGCATTGCTCGGTTCTACGGATGCTGTAATCTTCTTGCTTTCTTTTGGCTTTAATGTCATCTCCGAATCCGCATTGATTCTTGTCGGCATGATTACACCGTCTTTGAGCGCATATGCATTAAATTCAGTAGCTGTAATATGCTTATTCAATCCTTCAGAACCATTTGTTTCCGTCGCCCGAATCTGAATTCTGCGCATAGAAATCGTTTGACCGAAAATTGCTGTCTTTTTGGTCGTATCATACGGCCATGTTCCGCCATCGCCGATTTCTATAAAATCATCTCCGTCTGCCGTCTCGCTGTAATATAATCGGTATTTTGTAATAAATCCGTTTCCTGCTGTACGCGGAACATATTCAAATTTATTTACACTTACGGTTTCTCCAAAGTCAATGATAAATTCATTGTTTTCACCGGGATCTGCAATTACAGGTCTTGTAACATTTGTTCCATAATTGCTGTGCCACCAGGTGCTTTCGTCATCATCAATTGCACTTCCTGCCGGTCCATCAGTTTCTGAATTTTTTTCACTTCCTGCCGTTGCTGTCCATTTACTTTTATCCAATTTTACATAAGCATCCGGTTCCCAGACTGCCGTCATTGTCACATTCGTCTTCGGCACTGTATAACTGTCATTTGCGTTATAAGTTCTCTTTCCGTCGCTCCAGCCTGCAAACAGATGCCCAACAGCTGTCGCTTCACATGCCGGAAGTGTATATCTGTCTCCTTCTGTTTTCTGTACTGCTCCCGGAAGGTTACCGCTGACAGTTACTTCTGAACGGAATGTAATCGTCACCTCAGCTTTTGGTTTTATACTGGTTGTATCTGCTACAACAACTGCAGAATGCGTTCCTTCTTCCCCATCTTTTACTGCTGCAACACGATATCTTGCATCCTCATCGCCTTCCAATCCCTCTGCGTCCATATACGTAGTTGCCGTTATGTCAGATGTATTTACTTTTACGAAATCCGTGTTTATTTTGCGGTATACATTGTAAGAATCTGCACCTGTCACTGCATTCCATGTAAGTGTTACGCCGCTTGTACTTACAGCAGCAGCAACATTTTCCGGTGCTTCCAGTCTG
>CANODN010000100.1 GCA_947564765.1 uncultured Roseburia sp.
ACCTATTTCACCATGTTTATATCCTCTAAGAGATACATATGTTTCGAGAGCTTTTTATACTAATCCCTGTTGTATTTACGTTTTTAATACAGGGAAACGGAGAACGTTCTGTGAAGGATCTGCAGTTTGCACCAAAAACAGAGACGGCGGAAATGGAATTGTTTAAGGAGGATATTCTGCCGGGGATTCTTGCAAATGAGATTTCCATGGAAACAGAAACAGAAGCGATGAAAGCACAGGCAGTGATTGCCCGGACAAACTGTCTGCGGGCGATAGAACAGGGAGAAGACCTGCCGGAAGGGCTGACAAAAGGAGAAATGATCCGTATATGGGGACAGGAAAATTTTTCGGAATATTACAGTCAGCTGGAGAATGCGGTGGAATCCACAAAGGGCATTGCCATGGTATATAACGGATCAGATCCAGAGTCTTTGGAGGATGTTTCACCAAAGACGCCGGCAGAGGAGATAAAAAGCATATCGCCGGAATTGCCGGAGGCGGTTTCTGAAACGGCAGGATATATCCGGGCGGATTTTCATAAATGCAGTGCCGGGTATACCAGAGATGCGGCGGAAATATATGAAAATGAAACCTATCCTTATCTGAAACGTGCAGATGGAAGAATGGATCTTTCGTCGCAGGATTTTTTGAAGGTTGTTTTTTATACGAAGGAACAGTTTGTAGAAAAGGGAGGAGCACTTTTTTCGGAAGAAACAAAGAATACGGTTTCCGAAACAACGGCGGCAGAGCTGCTGGCCCGAATCTCTGTGACAAAAGAGGATTCGGCAGGGTATGTGACGGAGATTGAAATAGACGGAAATCTGCATTCCGGAGAAGAGGTACGTCTGATCTATGACTGGAATTCTTCGGCCTTTTTTTTGAAAGAGGTAGACGGAGAAATCCGTGTGGTTACGAAGGGATTCGGCCATGGATTGGGGGCAAGTCTTTACGGCGCCAATGAGCTGGCAAAGTCAGGATTTTCCTATAAAGATATTTTAAAATATTTTTATACAGGAATTGAATTTGTTACACAGTATGATTGAATAAAACTTCGAAATACGCACAAACTATAGTCAGCAGCGTTATAAATTGTAACGTTAAACAGCAAATATGACTATGGATGGTGATGATATGAGAAGAGGTAGTAATTTTTTTCGGCGGAATCAGTATAAAATAGCAGCCGTATGTGTGCTGGCCGCTGTTTTGGGACTTACAGGTGTTTATATGCTGAATGGAAGAATGACAAGGGAACAGGAAGAACAGCAGGAAAATCAGCAGGCTGCAATAGAAGAACCTGAACAGGAAGAAAAAAACACAGTTGCAAAGCAGCAGACAAAAGAAGAGGAAACGACAGAGAAGAAAGAGCAGACAGCAAGAGTATCTACCGTGATTAAGCCGAAAAAAGAAGTAAAGAAAAATACGAAGACAAAGACGACGACGGAGACCGATGTGGCTAAAGCAGAAGATAAGGACGAGACAGTGCCCCAGGAAGAGCCGGAACAAACAGCCGAAACGGCAGCAATCAGTCAGGCGTCTTCCACAGAGCTTCATTTTGATACCCAGGCGGGGCTGCTCTGGCCGGTAGAGGGATCGGTGATACTGGATTACAGTATGGATCAGACGGTGTATTTTACAACGCTGGATCAATATAAATATAATCCGGCAGTGATCATTGCAGGGAATGTGAACGATAAAGTCAAAGCTGCCGCAAACGGAAAGATCACGGACATTTCCACCAATGAAGTGACGGGATGTACCGTGACAATGGATCTGGGGGATGGTTATACGGCTATATACGGTCAGCTGAAAGAAGTGCCTTATGAGGCTGGCGCCTATTTGGAAGCGGGCAATACCATCGGATTTGTAAATGAACCGACAAAGTACTATTCTCTGGAAGGAAGCAACCTTTATTTTGCATTGGAAAAGGATGGCGCTCCGATAGATCCGGTGGAATTTTTCCAGTAAGGAAAAGAGCCTTTCAAAAATTTTTCTTGAAATTTCAGGAGAGATCGGTATAATAAAGGATAGTGTTTAGCAGGAGAGTCCTTCTATGCATGGAGTGAGGCGCATAGAAAGGCTCTTCTGTTATGTGATGCTTTTTTATACCTCAGTATGCAAAAAGCTGACGGCAGCGTTTTTGCATGAGGCGCCCGGAGAGTGCATATGGAGAAACAGGAGAAGACCAGCTATACATACATGGTAGAATGCAGTGACGGTACATTGTATACCGGATGGACCAATAATATCCGGAAACGGATTCAGGCTCATAATGAAAAAAAAGGAGCAAAATACACCCGTTCCCGTACGCCGGTGAAGCTGGTATATTTGGAAGAGTCGGATACAAAGCAGCAGGCGATGCGGCGGGAGGCGCAGATCAAGCGTCTGAGCAGATATGAAAAAGAACAGTTGATCAGAAATAGAAAGGATATGTATGGAGACAATCAAATTTGATGAGCTGGGGCTTTCGCCCCAGATTTTACGCGGAATAAAGGAAATGGGATTCGAGGAGACGACGCCGATCCAGGCGAAAGCAATTCCGGTAGTTATGAGCGGACAGGATGTGATCGGCCAGGCACAGACCGGAACCGGCAAAACAGCGGCTTTTGGAATTCCAATGCTGCAGAAGGTAGATCCTTCCGTGAAAAAGACACAGGTGATGATTCTTTCTCCCACCAGAGAGCTTGCGATTCAGGTGGCAGAGGAGCTTCGGAATTTAAGTAAATACATGCACGGGATCAAAATCCTGCCGGTATACGGCGGACAGGATATTACAAAACAGATTCGTTCCTTAAAGGGAGGCATCCAGATTATCGTGGGTACACCGGGACGTGTTATGGATCATCTCCGCAGGAAAACGATCCGTTGTGAGGACGTAAACATGATCGTTTTGGATGAAGCGGATGAGATGTTAAATATGGGATTTCGGGAGGATATTGAAACGATTTTGGAATATATACCGGAGGAACGCCAGACCGTTTTGTTTTCCGCTACGATGCCGAAGCCCATATTGGAAATTACGAGAAAATATCAGACGGATGCCGTTACCATTAAAGTGGTCAAAAAAGAGCTTACCGTATCCAATATTGAGCAGTACTATTACGACGTGAAACGAAAGGACAAGATAGAGGTTTTAACAAGGCTTTTGGATTATTATAATCCCAAAGGATCCATTGTATTTTGCAACACCAAACGAATGGTAGACGAGCTGTCCCATGAGCTGACACTGAGAGGTTATTTTGCGGAAGGTTTGCACGGAGATATGAAGCAGGCCCAGCGTGATCGGGTTATGGCCAATTTCCGCAAAGGAAAGACGGATATTCTGATCGCCACGGATGTTGCCGCAAGAGGTCTGGATATTGATTACGTAGAAGCCGTGTTTAATTACGACATTCCCCAGGATGATGAGTATTATGTACATCGGATCGGACGGACCGGACGTGCAGGCAGAACCGGAAAAGCCTTTAGCTTTATCAAAGGAAAAGAGGTTTATAAGCTAAAGGATATCATGCGTTACTGCAAAACCAAAATTTATGCTCAGCCGATTCCTTCCTCCGAGGATGTAGCCCAGATGCGGGCCGAAAAGGTAATGGATAAAATCGCTGCGATCATTGAAGAAGAAAACCTGCGGGATATGATCAACTTTATCGAAAAACAGGTAAACGAATCCGACTATACGGCAATGGATATTGCAGCGGCATTTTTAAAACAGGCTTTGGGCGGCGGAGAAACGGCGCCGGAAGGTTATGGGGCAAACGACCGTTATGATTTCGGAGATACCGGGGCAGAAGACGGTATGGTGCGTCTGTTTATCAATATCGGTAAGAAGCAGAAAATCAGACCGGGGGATATTTTAGGAGCCGTTGCCGGAGAATCCGGGATGAACGGAGATCTGGTAGGCACGATCGATATGTATGATAAATTTACGTTTGTGGAAGTGCCGAAGGAATATGGCAAAAAGGTACTGGCGGCTATGAAAAACGTGCGTATCAAAGGAAAAGAGATCCATGTAGAGGTTGCAAACGGTAAATAAAATGCAATAGATATTCTTAAGGGAATGCTGTGCAATCTCAGATTGGTGTAATAAAAAAGTGTATCAGGTCACAGGCTTGATACACTTTATTTTGTCTAAAATCACAGAGGATGTTTCTCTGTTCATTCTATTTTAAAAAGTACATTCCGATACTTCGCCAAAACGCCATTAGTATCATTCCAAAAATACCGCCGGAAAGGAGTTCTCCGGCTGTTCCCAGCAGGGCTGCAAGGCTCCCGAGCAAGATATCAAGGGACATAATTTGCAAGACCGAGGACATTGGAACACGGATTTTGCTTGAAAATTTATTTTAATTGACATGAGGCATTGACTTTGCTATTATATAGAAAGCAAAAGGCGTTGCCGTATAGCAACGGTTCACCTTAGTTAATGGTTACAATATCAAATTAGCAACCGATCACTTTAGCGAGAGAAGCGGTTGCTTTTTTGATGCTTATCTTTATCTCTGGCATTCTGTACTATGCTGATCACAGTTACGATAATGCTGATGACCGTTACAACAATTCCAACAATGCCGATTATGACTGACACCATTTCTTTACCCTTCGCTTTATTTTCCACTATGTACCACCTCCAAGATACAGGAAGTCCTCAAATGCAAACATTTGGCAAAAGGTGAACCGCATAGCCGTTTTGGCAGCGCCCGGAATCATTCTAACATCTTGTTTTCGACGATGCAATGATAAAACTGCATAAGATACAGATGCAGAATTTGTCTATTATTTATATCCTTCGGGCATCCACGTATGGCGCACTTCTGCAGAGTTCTCATATAGAAAAAGAAAGAATCTTCAAATTTTCCGGGAATTTTGTAACCTTTTGGACATGAGTATTGTACTATTAGTGAAAGGCCTTCAAAAACAAACAAAGGAGAGCTCATGAGACAATCAGTACAGGAGCTGTTTGAAACATACCGAAACAACCTTTACGCCGTTGCCTTCAACGTCTGCAAAAACGCAGAAGACGCGGAAGATGTTGTGCAGGATACATTCATTCAGTATTATTCATTAAAAAAGGAATTTGACAACGAGCAGCACATACGCGCATGGCTGATCCGGGTAGCAATCAATAAAGCGAAGAACATGAACCGTACCTTCTGGCGCAGGAACAAAATGTCCCTTGAAGATTATATGGAGACATTGACCTTTGAAACGCCGGAATCGGAAGAACTGTTTGAAACGGTGATGCATCTGCCGGACAAATACCGTATTGTGATTCATCTGTTCTATTATGAAGATTACACGGTACACGAAATAGCAGATATTTTAAAGATATCGGAAAGCAACGTCAAAGTCAGGCTGTCGCGCGGACGCGGACTGCTCAAAGAAAAACTGCAGGAGGAATGGGAAGATGACGAATAAAGAAAAATATAAACAGGCGTTTTCAACACTACATCCCTCCGGCGAATTATCCCTGGAGGTGGAGCATATGATGTTAAATAACAAAAAAGCAAGATTTAGAACAGCAATAGCCGCTGCAGCAGCATGTCTGCTGCTGGCAGGAGGAAGTGGAGCTGCTTATGCAGCCAATGTGGGAGGTATCCAGAGGACAATTCAGCTTTGGATACACGGAGATCAGACCAATGTGGATTTTGAATACAGTGCAGACGGAACTTATAATATGTCCTATCAAAAAGAAGATGGATCTCTGGAAGAGCAGGGCGGTGGCGGAGTCGCAATTGATGAAAATGGAAACGAGCGGCCGCTGACGGAAGAGGAATTATTAGAAGAACTGAATTCACCAGAAGTGGAGTACAAGGAAGACGGAACGGTCTGGATTTATTATGGGGAACAGAAAATGGAGATCACAGACCGCTTTGTGGATGATGTGTGCTATGCAAAGATTTCCAACGGAGAAGAAACCCTGTATATGACGATTAAATATCAGGACGGCTACTGCATCAGTCCTGACAAATACGAGAACCCGGATTCATTCAATTAAATAACAAGAGCGTATCAAAAAACAGCAGGCAGCGGCATGACAGGAATAAAAATGCTTCTGTCTGCTGTTTTGACGTATGCGCTTGTGGTGGAAATTGTGCAGACAATGTAGCAAGGCATTTCATTTCCCGTTGCTAAAAGGACAATCAAAAAGGGAACAAATCATTTCTGATTCATTCCCTTAATTTTCAAAATCCTTTAAAATCAGGCGTTTTGATTAGCCAAAGTATCTCTTAAGAAGTCCTTCAAAAGCCTTGCCGTGTCTTGCCTCGTCACGAGCCATCTCATGAACCGTATCATGAATTGCATCCAGATTCTGAGCCTTAGCTCTCTTAGCCAGATCAAACTTACCAGCCGTAGCACCGTTTTCAGCGTCTACACGCATTTCCAGATTCTTCTTGGTGCTGTCTGTTACAACTTCACCTAACAGCTCTGCAAATTTAGCAGCATGCTCAGCCTCTTCCCATGCAGCCTTTTCCCAGTATAATCCGATTTCCGGATAGCCTTCTCTGTGAGCAACTCTTGCCATTGCAAGGTACATACCAACTTCAGAACATTCTCCTTCGAAATTAGCTCTTAAATCAGCAACGATATCTTCGCTGACACCTTTTGCAACGCCTACTACGTGCTCAGCAGCCCATGTTTTCTCGCCTTCCTGTTTCGTGAATTTCTCAGCGGGTGCTTTACAGATTGGGCAAGCCTCTGGCGGCTGATCTCCTTCGTGAACGTAACCACATACTGAACATACAAATTTTGCCATAATAGTAATCTCCTTTTCTTTTAAAAATTTTTATTTTGATAACATTCTGGACAAAGTCCAAAAAAATGTGTCTCGTGATTTACAATGGACCCCTGAAAATGCCGGCCTGCTAACTTGTTGAGATCTGTTTGCCGGGGCAGATCAAGATCCAGAACATTGCTGCACCTCGTACAGATAAAATGATAGTGAGGCTCGGTCTTTCCATCATAGCGGTCAGGACCGCTGCCGGAAGAAATTCGTAAAATCTCTCCTCTGTCTGCCAGACAATTTAAATTCCGATAAACGGTTCCAAGACTGATATTCGGAAAATCCTGTTTCATATCCAGGTAAACAGTCTCTGCCGTCGGATGTGTCCGGTGGGTATCCAGATAATGCTTGATGAATTCACGATGCCTGCTGTATTTAAGCATTCGTATTTCTTCCACTCCTTTATCAAAAGTAGTAATGATTCTTATTTTCAAAATTAATATAATATAACGGATGATATGAAAT
>CANODN010000101.1 GCA_947564765.1 uncultured Roseburia sp.
GTATCGTCAATTGTTTCTACTGTCAGATCAAAAGGCTCTTCTTCCAAAGTGACGCTTGCTCCGCTGATCTTTAAATATTTCCCGGAAGCAACATTTTGAATTTGATAACCGGTTTCATCTGTTTTATGAAATGTCCAAAGATCCTCCTCCCGGGGATCTTCCACGGATGTCATATCCTCCCTTTTACTGCCTGCCAGTCCTTTTATCCCGTTACTGCCTGTCCTGACTGTTCCGGTCAGGAAGATCGCATCTGCATCCCGGACTGTTTCCAGCAGAAATGTCTTTCCATCCAGATTCTCCGGCACACCGCCTTTATAATAGTAAGCGCCCATTCCTTTTGCCACGATAGTTCCCACAACGGAAAAACTGTTCTGGGTAAATGTGAAGGAATGTTCCTCCTCATCCACGCCTGCATCCAAAATCTCTGTACCATCCTTGGAAAAATGGATTGCACTTTTGCTTGCATCTTCCTCCATATCAATGCTGTCTGTATAACAGATCTTAACATCCACCGGAGCAGAAGGTTCGATCTCTTCTCCATATGCCCAAAATGTCACATCAAAATATCTTGCAAAACTGATCTCCTCTGCATCCATTGCCTTTAAGGACTGCCTGTAGTATTCCTGATATGCATCACTGCCCGGTACAATCTCTTTTACTTCCAAAACAGCATCCTCCGGAATTTGTGCTTTGGACGTAAAGCTTACCGTTACGGTATAATCCGCGCCTTCTGCTGTCATTGTACGTTCTTCTTCTGTTTCTTCCAGCTCTTCTGCAGATGCTTCCGTTTCTGCGATTTCCGTGCTTTCAACCGTTTCTTCTTCCGGTATCTTGCAGAATTCCTCTAATTCACTGATCTTTAAAAAGCTGACAATATGACGGTCATTTATGTTATATTCATTTTCTCTCACTTCATTTCCGCTGTTTCCTTCAATTACCTGAACTGCTGCCCTCTCTTTCTCATAAGAAGATACAATTCCCATCTGATTTCCCGTCTCTTCTCCTTCTCTCTGGAAAAAGATAATATCTCCGGCCTGCGGTATATAATTTGCCGGCACTGTCAGATATGCGCTGTTTTCTTCTCTGATTTTTATAAATTCCTCACACCATGCGGCAGTATTTGTCTCTTTTGGGAAAAAGCCGGATTCCTCTAATCCCGCATAGTGTATACAGAAATTGACAAATGCTCCGTCCCAGTCCATGTATGCATTCCCTGCAAATTGACCATAACGGGTATAGCCTTTATGGACTCCATCTGCTGCAACAATATAATTATCGGCGCTTTCCTGATAGCCAAGCTGCATCTGTGCCGCTGTTACCAGATCCTCACCCCAGACTGCTTTCCAATTCACGGATGCATACTGTGCATCCCAGGATGACATATCTTCTACATCTGCAGATGCATCCGTATAACAGATATCCATATGGGCATGTTCTTCTTTTCCGCAGACGATCTCACTTTCGTAACATTCATTTGCATGGATATGCCCCTCCCCCTCTGGCAGACCACAGGCATATCCTTCCGGTGTCTGATAACATTCCTCTGTATGCTGATGTCCTTCGCTCTCTTCCAGACCGCAAGCATATCCTTCCGGTACCTGATAACACTCCGCCGTATGCTCATGTTCCTCCGATTCTTCCTGGCTGCAGATCAACTCCTCGGGATAAGCGCATTCTTCCGTATGCGTATGCCCTGCACCCTCCTCTTCGCTGCAGATCAGTTCTTTGGGATAGCTGCATTCTGCCGTATGGGCATGTCCTGCACCTTCTTCCACCTGACAAATCAATACATCTTCATAACATGTTTCATTATGGATATGCTCTTCCAAACCGCATTTGGCCTTACCCGTCATAGCCGCGCCATACCGCGTCAATACGCCTGCCACACTGACCGTTACCATGATAACCAAAAGCATTACGGCAATATGTACTTTTCGATTTCTTTTCTTCCGTTTCTCCAGTTCATCCAAATATTCTTTTGCAAGCTTCTGCATTTTCTCACCTTTCTTCCAATGCATCTGTTACGCTGTCTGACAATACAAATATTCTCTAACGCATTCTTCCTATGCGTTCTGCCGGCCACACACGAAATACTGCTTTACCGGCAATCTGATCCCTTTCCACACATCCGACAGAGCGGACTCTGCTGTCAATCGATACCGATCTGTTGTCTCCCAGCACAAATACCCTTTCCTCCGGCACTTCATACGGAAATTCCAGATCGCATTTTCCAAGACTTTTCTCTACCGCATAGGGTTCCTCCAAAATCTCGCCGTTTACGGATATATTGCCGTCCTGATCTATATCAATCCAGTCTCCTTCGCTGCCAATCACACGTTTTAAAAATATTCTTCCACCGTAATAAAAGCCAATCATATCTCCCGGCGCTGTTTCTTTTGTCTGACGGATCACTATAATCTCTCCCTCTTCCATTGCCGGTTCCATACTGTTTCCGTTAATTCGGACCAGCATAAACAATCGGGTGGCTATCAACGCTGTAATCGCTGCCGACGCAATTAGTACAACTGCTATATTCCAAAGAGTTTTTCGAAAATCGCATCTGCTCTCCTCTCTGGCAAGCTCTTCCCGCAAAGATTCTATTGACGGAATCTCAAGTATTTTTTTGTCCGGATGATTATGATCCAGTTTATCCTTACCCATAATTTTGTTTTTTGCGAATGCTTATAATCCTTCCAAGCTCCAGCGGCTCCTTCCCGGCATTGTGTTTCTTTGGTTTTGTCATATATCTCTCTGCAGCCTTTTGAATTTCCTCAAAGATTTCTTTGCATTGATAAAACGACACCTCAATCTTATGCAGCTTTTCTTCTCCCGCTTCTTTCTCTGCCAAAAGTGCCTTCACTTGATCTCTCAGTTCTGCAATCTTACTGTCCTTTTGATTCAATCGCTCATCCTTCACATCCAGCTTCTTTTTCAAACGCTCATAATTCTCAAGAGCAACCTTCATCTGTTCCTGCATCTCTTCTGTTTCCTGCTGAAGTCTCTCTGTTTCTTCGCATTGGGCCAAAAGCATTTTCAGCAGATCTCTTCGTTTTAATCTATGCAGCTCCCTTGTTGCCATAAGAATCCCCCTTTTTTGATTTATTCCGAATTAAATTCCTGATTTTAGGTATCAAAAAAAGACAGATTCCGAATCTGTCTTTCCTAAGCAATTTACGAGCTTTATTCTTGTAAAATGGATCTGTAAAACAAATTATAAAACCTATAATCATATTACCTCGAACATTGTACTTTGTCAAATACAATTTTATACAACATCCAGTTAAAAAACGAGATATGAATCAACCCAAATTTCATCTTCATTGCTCCTCGCACACCTGAAAAATATAGAACTTCAAATAATAACTTTCATCTGCCGCCCATAGAATCGGATGATCCGGCGCCTGTGTACGATACTCCACCTGACGCAGCCGTTTATGTACATTCTGCGCCGCCTGATGGATTGTCTTTGTAAACAGCGCATAATCCATAAAATGGGAACAGGAACAGGTTGCAAGATAACCTCCCGGTTTTACCAGCTTCATCGCCCGGACATTAATTTCCCGATATCCCTTTACTGCATTTTTCACGGAATTCCTGGATTTGGCAAAAGCCGGAGGGTCCAAAATAACAACATCAAATTGCTTTTTCTGCTTTTCCAGTTCCGGCAGCAGCTCAAACACATCGGCACACTGAAACTGCACCGTCTCTTCCAGACCGTTTAACCTTGCATTCTCTCTGGCCTGCTCCACGGCCAGTGCTGAGGCATCCACTCCGATAACGCTTTTTGCTCCTGCAATTCCTGCATTTAAGGCAAAAGAACCGGTATGGGTAAAGCAGTCAAGCACTTCCATATCTTTACACAGTTTCTGTATCGCCAGACGGTTATATTTCTGATCCAGGAAAAATCCAGTCTTTTGTCCGTCTTTGACATCCACCAGATAGCTCACTCCGTTTTCCGTGATCTCTACTTTGGTATCAAACGGCGCTCCGATAAAGCCTTTGATGCGCTCCAGTCCTTCACTGCTTCGGACCTTCGCATCGCTCCGTTCATAGACGCCCCGTATCTGTATACCGTCTTTGAAAAGCTCTTCTTTTAAAATGTCGATCAATTCCAATTTAAACCGGTCGATTCCAAGAGCCAGCGACTGCACCACCAACACATCCGAAAACTTGTCCACCACAAATCCCGGCAGAAAATCCGCCTCTCCGAAAATCAGACGGCAGCTTGCGGTATCTACGGTCCGCTTCCGGTATTCCCATGCTTCTTTTATCCGCATACGCAGAAATTCCCGGTCAATCTCCTGCCGGTGATTCCGTGTCATCATGCGAATCCGTATTTTTGAATTCTGATTGATAAATCCCTTTCCCATGGGATAGCCGTCAAAATCATGTACCGTCACAATATCTCCATTGTGAAACGTCCCTACAATCGATGCAATCTCATTGTCATAAATCCACATACCGCCGGATTTTAAAGTTCGTCCTTCTCCCTTTTTTAATGTTACAATTGTCATACTGTCCATCCTTCATCTCATCTTTGATATAAAAATTTCACTCTGCCTATTGAACTGCCGTTTTTAAAACTCCAATAAAATCTGCTGCCGGCAGATTATTGGAAATACATAGCGTCTAAGAAACCGGAAGCTCCCACGCTATCGCTTCCTTTTCATACAAATCTGCCTGCTCTAAATAAAACTTCAACTGCTCCTCATCTCCTGCTACATCGTCCTGCACCTGTCTGGCAATCTCCCTGCAGCACTGTGCCAGGGCCAAAAGCGGCAGTTTTCCTCCTCTTCTGGCATCAATCACTGCCTCTGTCTGACAAGCCGCTTCAAACCACTGCACCGCTTCTTCATAATCCGCCTGTTCCATAAAATAACTGCCGATCTCATAACAAAGCTCTCCGCAGACTGCATCCGGCATGAGTTTAAATGCCAGTGCAAAAAAACGGGCGGTGTCCCCTGATTCGTGATAAATATGACAGAGACTGCAGATCGCTTCTTTTTTCATATCAAGAGACGCATCCTGCTGTTTTAAAACCGCCTCAAAGATATGGGAAGCCGCCAGAAAATCTTTTGTGGTGCCGCTTAAAAACAATTCCTTTACCAGCATGGAATGCAGCTTTGCAGAAAGCCTGCCCTCCCGTTCAAATACCCTTCGGAATAATTCAAAATCTCTGCTGCTATGTAAGCTTTTCGGTAAATGTTTAATCTCAATATCACTGTCATAGACGACAGGCTCCAAACGCACGGTTTCATGCACTGCATCCACCCAGACAAATTCCCGCAGACGCTTGTAAAGCTTGGGACGGTATTCCTTCTGATAATTGGCCGTTGTGTTAAATTCCGGCGGTGTAATATAATGCATCTGCACAATTTCGATTTCCGGTAAAAGAGCCTGTTTTAATTCAGCCAAACGCTTATGATTAAAATAATCTACCACTTCATCGGCATCCGCCGAATAAATATAGTCCATTTCCGCTTTGGAAAAAGCAAAATTTCTTGCCGCCGCAAAATCCTCCTGCCACTTGAAATCATAAATTTTGTCTGTAAATTCTGCTGCAATTTCTTTGGTATTATCTGTGGAACCGGTATCTACAATAATAATCTCATCCATTAAATCTGCGATAGACACCAGACATCTGCGTAATACATCTGCTTCATTTTTTACAATCATGCAAAGACTTATTGTAATCAACTCTGGAATCTCCTTTCTTCTTTATTGTGCATTTTTTCCGCACATAAAGGGATACCCGGAGGGTATTTCTCCTTTATTGTACATCCTTTCCTTAATTATAGCATCCTTCCAAAATAAGTCCAATCCTAATCTTTGCATATCATTTTCTTACATTCTTTCCGGTAAAAAGAAACAGACATAATCATAGCCGTTGTCCAGCCAATGGGCCATGCGCACCATATGCCCAGAGCAGAATGCAGCCAGCCGGAAAGTCCAAAGGCTAAGACCACCCGCAGGATCAAATCCGTAAACGTAGCCGTCATGAACTGACGCATTGCACTTATCCCCCGAAGAATACCGTCTGCTGACAGCTTTGCAGACACAACAAAATAAAAGGGTGACAAAATCCACAAAAACTGTCTGCCTGTCAGCAATGCCTCTGCAGAGCTCTTTTCCATAAACAGCAGTAAAAAATATCTGCCGAATACAATGTACAGGATGCAAAAAGGAATACACAGACACCATACCATTTTAAGGCCCGCCCGAAACCCCGCCCGGATTCGGTCAAATTTGCCGGCGCCGAGATTCTGAGCTGAAAAATTAGAAATCCCGTTGCCGATTGTAGTAAAGGATGTAATCACCAGATTGTTCAGCTTTACCGCGGCAGAATAACCAGCCATAACAGGCGCACCAAATCCATTGATCACACCCTGAATCATAATGTTTCCTACCGATATGAAGCTCTGCTGTAAAATACTCGGAATGGCAATGACCATAATCTTTTTTAAAAGCTCCCAGTCAAACAGCACTGTCTGCTCTGAAATTCCAATCGCCCGAAGTCTCCTCCATACCGTAATGACAGCCAGAATGCAGCTGACTCCCTGACATAAAAAGGTAGCCCAGGCAACGCCTGCCACACCCATATCAAATGCTTTTACAAACAGAATATCTACTGCAATATTTGATGTAGAGGATACTGCCAGAAAATAAAAGGGCGTTTTGGAGTCCCCCAATGCAGAAAAGATTCCCGTTGCAATATTATAAAAAAACACAAAGGGCAGTCCCCATACATAAATGTCCAGATACAGCCTGGAATCTGCAAATACTTCTTCTGGAGTCCGGATCAGATGCAGCAACGGCGTACACCCGAAAATCCCGATCAACATCAATACGCCGCAGAGAACGGCACTGAAAATACAGGATGTCGTCACAGCAGTTTTCAGCCTGCCGTATTGTTTTGCACCAAACAGCTGGGAAACGATCACGGAACACCCCATATTACAGCCAAAGGCAAAGGCAATAAAAATCAATGTAATCTCATAGCTGTTCCCCACAGCCGCCAATGCATTTTCTCCGATAAATTTGCCGGCCACCAGACTGTCTGCTATATTATAAAGCTGCTGGAAGATAATACTGCCAAACAAGGGAAGGCAGAACTTCCATAATACGGTTTCCGGTTTTCCAACAGTCAAATCCTTATTCATAACATCATATCCTCTCTACATCT
>CANODN010000102.1 GCA_947564765.1 uncultured Roseburia sp.
CAAAGTTACAATTGATGAAATGGTCTTTTTCAAATGCTGATCCAGTAAATGTTGCAGCAAGAAAATTAGCTTTTTCACAAACACACTCATTCAGTTTTGAACGCTTTAAACTGTGAAAAGAATAATCATCACTATAAGCAGCCTTATATGCCTGCTCAAACTTTAAGTTATTATTTGCTGAACGGGACACATGTTTAGATAATATTTGTTTGGCAGCAACAATCTTATCTGGGGTAATTTCTTCTTTCATTTTTGTTTCCACGAGTTCATAATTGTTCATTATTATTTCCTCCTCAATCAACGGATAACTCCTGATTATCCTCAAATTCCCTCTCACTACCCGCTCCCCTGCCGAATCAAATTCAACGCCACCGCATCAATATCAAAGGTAGTCTGGTTCCTATCACGCCAACGATCAACTGTATAGCAGCTTCATCCGCCTGGTAGATTTCACTGTTGGCGTCTATAAATTTACCACATAGTTTTTCCAAATATATATCCTTTTGCTCTCAGGCAAAATATAAGTTATTTCATCTGCATCATGTTTTATAAAATACTATTAGCTCCGTCCAGAATTATAACATGTTTTCTACAAAAAGTCACTAATTAATACATATTTCTGCTTGATTTTTAATATGCAATTCGCAAATTTTTTATCATTATGCACTTAAATTACTATATACAATTCATTATTACACTCTTTTCCGCATATTTCACTTTTTACAATCCTCTGATTTATTGCCCGCCTTTCTTCCTGATCTCACAGACAATTTCAATCGGTCATTTTTGCGGACAGCTCAATACATGCCTGTCTGTTTCGCTCCCTGCTCCTGCGTTTCGTTTCCGTTCCTTGCGCCATTCTTATATATTTTCCTAAAAAAAGCATTAACCTTGTAACATATGTTATTCACATATTTTCCTTCATATTTAATAACCGTGCTGCTATTTGAATTTTTAGATACTTAGCAATGTATCTCTGCCACTCAATCGCCGTCATTACATTAATATCTTTTAGCATATCCTATTTTCACCAGGGCATCATAACGTTTTGAGCCTACGGTTCTTTTTCTGCCTTCCCACACCCACGCAGCCATTCATTGGCTATACATGAATACAGCAACAAGGAGAGTCCGATTAAAAAGAATAGCATACGGCATATTTTACCTATACTTTTTATTCCGGACTCTCCTTGTTGCTGTATCGTTCTGACAACTTGAAATTTATTCTGTCAAACCGTTTTTTATTCCGGAGCAGGGATCTGCTCCGGAATATGATAAGTCAATTCTATCGATGTTACGGTTACTTTTCTGATTTTCTGCGGCTTACAAAGAATAATCCTGCCGCTGCAATCATAATCAGGCAGCCTGCAATGGTAAAGATTGTGGTACCGATACCGCCGGTAGAAGGAAGAGCAGAAAGCTTTGTGTCAGACATCGCAGCCTCACCTAATCTGCTTGCCGCCGACGCCACATTTCCTCTTCCCGCATCCCAGGTTATTCCTTCCGGCGTACTATTTAAGCTATATCCTTCCGGAGCTGCTACTTCTTCGAAGAAATACTCTCTGTCTTCATCATCCTCAAGGCCTTTTATTGTAAATGTTCCATGAATCTCTTCATTTGTGCTCTTTTTTGTAATAAGAAGACACGTATCATCGTTCTTATCAACAGGATTTTCTGTTGACCATCCAGTTACCTGATAGTCAATGCCCGCTCCTCCTGCAACCGGCTCCGTAACCGCATAGTATTTTGTATCATCAAGTATTTTCTCATCGTTTTCTGTCCTATACTTCTGATAGTACAAAACGAATTTTGCATTGGCAAGTTTTTCAGAATTCTCTCCCTCTGCATCCCCGTTATACTTTGTCATTTTGAGAGTACCGGTATAAATCATATCATCATCCCCCGGTCCGTCTTCCGGCGTACTCTGATCATTCGCAGTCTTAACCTTCGTCTGTGCATAGTTTTCAATTACCGTTGCCGTTACATATGCCTTATATGTAATTTCCAGAGTTTTTCCTGCATTGGTACGGTCTTTTGCTATATCCTTCAAATCAAGAGAAAAAGAATATGTATAGTTTGGGTCTGCCGCTTCTATGATATCTGCCAGCATTTCCATATCATTTTCCTGATCTTCCAGCTTTACCGTAACTGCTGCTTTCTGATCAGCTGTCGTTGCAACTTTGTTACTCATATCCTCTGCTGTCGGACCATCCGTTACCGTTCGAACCGATACATATTGTGCACCTTTTATCATATCTACGATATTAAAATATACGTTTTCATCTGCTATATCATCCGAAATATACGGAACAACCGTTGAAATTGTATAAGTTACTACGTCACCGACAGCTGTCACTCCATCGCTTTCGTTATCCGTTTTCTCAAGAGAAGCATCGTACGGCTCGCTCTTTGCTGTTATTGTATCCGGCGTCTTCAATGCCGGCATAGAGCCGCCTGTATAATCAAAGCTCACATAGGATGCCATTGGATTGTACTTAATCCACCCTGTTACTTTGCCGTTGGCGTCTGTCTTTTTGACATCTGTGGCATGAATAACATATACACCGGCATTTTTTGCCGCAATTTTATAATTATCGCCATCCTTTGTCAAATCTTCTGTTTTTGTCACAGCTGCAGCTTTCAATGCCTTTTCAAAAAGTGTTGCATCGATCACCGCTTTCTTATCACCTTTCAGCGATTCCGGAAGTTTCGACTCAATGGTTGAATCTGCATGCATCATCAATCCGGCAATAATCTCCTGATCCGACTTGTCTGTATTCTTCTCATCTGCCGTTATTGCCGCTTTGAATCTTTCTGCCGCCTCATTGCCGGAAAATTTCCATCCTGTTATCATCTCCGGATCATCTGCAACCGGCTCAATAATCTGATCATAAGTAATCACACTGTCTTTATCTACAGCCGTTATCGTAATATATACCGTATCTACTGCCCCAAACGTCACGCCCGATATTCCCAGTACCATAGCCAGTGTCAGTAACACTGCAAATAATCTTTTTGTTTTTCTCATTTTCCTTCTCCTTCTTAACATGCGTTTTTCAAACGCCTACATCGGTTCCACACAGTCTGCAGACTGCCAACGTTCCATTCTCTTCCTAACTCCCAATCTCCTCCCCGTACTTATTTCTATATAAGATCAACACGCCTGCTATCATAAACAACATTCCGCCAATCAAATACCAATATATTCCACGGCCTCCTGCATGCGGCAGTTCATACATCGGTTCATTATAAAATGTATATACATAATCGTCGATCTCTCCCGCACCGGTATTTCCCTGCAGCTTTTTTATCTCAGGCGTCTGCCCTGCGATTTCCACTTCGGACCGCTTTTTAACTTCGATTTCCCAGGTCTCTTTACTTAAAATATATCCGGGCGACACCTCAATCTCCGTTAAGGTATAGCTTCCCTCCGCAAGATCTTTGATCTGAATCTGATGTGCCTGGGTACAATCCCTGTCACTATACCAGGTAACCTTTCCATCTTCTACAGAGGATTTGCCGTAATATGTATCCCCCCTGCCATCACTGGCGGCAAGCTCAAACACAGCTTCCACAAAGGGACCTCCCGTTGTGCTGCTCTGTTTGATAATGTGCCATGTCGTTTCATCGTATCTGGTATTTTGTATCGTAACCTTGGCATCCGTTCCTGCTTTGATTGCCCCCATTGCCTCTCCAGGCACCTCATCTGCAGCTCTGCCAATAGGACCGGCAGGGGTAACGGCAGGAGCAGAATCGCCGTTAACCGGTTCATACGTTCCGTCTTCCAGCTGATAAACCGGCGCATCATACTGCTCTCCCGGATCAACCTCTTCCACAAGAAACTTCGTTCCCGTCAGAAGATCTTTGATCACAATCGTATCATTCGGTGCAATTTCTGAAATGATACCCGGCTCTCCTGCTTTTGTTGTAAACTCTGGTGTCGTCCCGGTAATCGCATCCGGTTCTATGTTCAGATAATACTTTCCTTCGTATGGCTTCAGTGCACCGTTCGGTCCCCCAAGCCATACCCGGATATCATATGTATCCCCTTTGCTGTCCCCGGAACCTGCGCTCATTTCCTTCTTTATAAGGAGCGCATTTCTGTTTTTTTCGGAACATTCATTATTGATCAGGATATATACTCTCTCTCCTACTACTCTGGTATCCGTATCGGCAAATGTAATATCCGGCGTAAGATCCACTCTATCTGTAACCGGTTTTTCTATCCCATTCTCCAGCACGATCTGGTCCAGATCGATACCGGAATACTCGTCATAGTTCATATTCAATTCTCTGACAAAATATTTTCTGTTCCTTTTCAGGCCTTCCAAAACCAGTCTTTCACCGGGATACAACTGGAAAATTCCATCTGCCGGAAGCGCAACGCCCGCTCTCCTTCCATCCGGCTGAACCACATAGGCTTTTACCTCTGTTCTGCCCTCTTTATATAAATCTTCATTCAGCAATCTGTACTCAGATTCCGGCACATCCTTGTAGTCCTCATCGTCAGAGGAATTCCAATTATCGATCAGAGGCTGCAGATACACCTGAAAATCAAACTTTTGATTGGTATATGCTCCCTGTTCCGTATTGGACAACCGCTTCTCAACCTGAACGTCTCCCGGCGGAATGACCGGCAGATTAAACCTTACTTCCAGATTAGACGCTCCCTGCCCTCGCTCCATATACCACATTTTAAAATCATGCTTTGAATAATCTGCAAAAATTTTATTTCCATTTACATCTTTCCATTTGGAATCATCCAGTTTTTCGCTTAAATCATCGATAATACTCTGATCTGCTCCGTCTGCCACCGCTGCCTCATGCGCATTTTCAAACAATTGATACAGTGTTGTTGCCGTTTTTCCCTGAACAACAACTTCTCCTGTGGAAAAATCAATATGTCCGGCTCTCGCATCATGACAGCCTCCCATATCCAGAATCAGTACACCGTCAATATAAACCCACAAATCATCGTCTCCGGAGAATTCATATATCATGGAATTTGCGCCCACCTTACCGTCCTTCATCTGATAAAATTTCGTTTGGATCTCCATTCCAAACTCATAATTCGGAGCTGACTCATCCGGCAGATAAAGATCTTTTCCATAGTCGGCATCCTCCGGACTTAACGCCTGTCCCTGGGCATTATACTTGTTTTTCACATTGGCAATTTTTCTGTTTGTGTCAAAGGTATTGTAGGGTAAAAACTGGCCTTTGCTAACCAATGCACCACTGCCATCCGTAGTTGTTGTCAGCTGTTTATATACGGTAAAATCTCCTGTTTCTGCATTGTAAGCAGCTCCGTTCCGGATAGACCGATACTCGTAATATTCTCCATTGACAAATGTATCCTCCAGAAACAGTTTATCAGCCTCTGTTGCTGCGGCAAAATAATCCTCTAACGTGTCTGTTCCGTATAGAGTGGAATTAAATTCCCGCATTTCTTCATTTTCGCCCTGTCCCGTATCGTAACCCGCTTCATGTGCAAAAGAAGGATATTCATTCGCATCCAGATAAGGGTTTAATATTCCCTGTTTGACCTCCTTATTATTCTGTGTCCAGCCCCAGCCGGAAAACTGCCTGCCCGCATAATCGATCATCCGGATATGGATCTTGCCCTTTGTGGAAATTGTAGGCTCGATCTCCAAAGGCTCTTTTTTATACGCGCGGTACACATTCTGAATCCTGACCTGATCCGGTTCATATGTTCCTACATATTGTCTGCCATTGTAAAAAATAAGCTTGTACTGCGCATCATTTGAGACGTAGATATGATCGATATTTCTCACCGCATTATTTGCCGCTGTGCAAATAATCTGCGCATGGTCAAATTCGTATTTTTTTTCTTCTCCGATTGCTTCAGATACGGATGGACGGGAATCTTCGTCTGTAAAATCCACGTACAAATTTGTTCCGCTCATCTCAAATGTATCCTCATCCAAAAGCTCTGGCTCCGTCTCTTCCGTAATATACTCCGAAACCGGTCTTCCTCCCGCATATACGTTTTCAATAGTAAAAGCTAAATCCAGATCTATATCCTGTTTTTCGTACAAGGTCAGTAAGCTGCCTGTATTATTATCCGCATGCCATCCGGCAAAACCTCCTGCACCGCCTCCCCCATAAGAATTCACATACATATGAGGTCTTGTGGTCGGCTCCGAAACCGGAATTAAAATCTCAATCTTTCCGTTATTGCAATTCACCGTCAATTCCTGCGCCGGACCAATTGTTACATCTGCCTTATCCGCGTTTACATCTGCGATATTCAAATACCTGTCATCCGCCGTTATATCGCTTCGGCTGATATAAAAGGTATCATTGCTCTGTTTTTCAAAATGCCACAGTCCCATATCCGCTGAGCGGTTTACAACCGGCCCTCCGGCAAAACTGTATCCGGTCAATCCCTGTTTCCCCTGCACCGTTTTCGCCGCTGTCCCCATAACCAGGCTGGTTCCGTTTGTCAACACATTCGAGATCAGAAAATCCTTTCCATCCAGATCCTCAATACTGTCAATTGCTTTCTGATAATAAAGATCTCCCGTGGATGCCATCCAGACAGTTCCGATATTGGCTAACTCCGAAATTTCTGCAGCAATCGTATTTTCCCGTCCATCGATTACCGGAGTCAAGACTTCTTCCTGAACAGCATCGGCCAAAACTGCCGTTCCTGTATCACCGGATACCAAAGCACTGTCTCCTTTAAAGGAAACAACGCCTCCCGCTCCATTGATGTCAAATCCTTCCGCATTATCTTTATACTGAATTACCACACTGCTTATACGAACAAGCTCCTTTGGTATCGTTTTACTAAATCCCAAGCGGAAAAATCTCTGAAATCCTACTTCTTCAAAACCCAACGCCTCCTGTGCCTTCTCAGAATAAATCTCTACCGTCTCACCGGTAATCTCATCCGCGGTAAATTCTACATTATCAAGCAGGCCCTCCAAAGCTGACAAATTCAAAGTGACCCGATAATCTTCTCCTTCTGCTTCCAAAGTATATTCGCATCCTGCACCGAATAACCGGAATTTATGATAGCTTTCTAATTCACCTTCTGTTTTTGATTCTGCCAGAATACATGCATCCTCATCTGCAGCCAGAAAATACATTCTCCTGTGTCTCTATACTCATGGCGCCGCCATATTTCTCTGCCACCTTTT
>CANODN010000103.1 GCA_947564765.1 uncultured Roseburia sp.
CTGTCATTATAATACTTTTTGTTTTCTCCTGCAACTATCATTTATACTGTGTTTATCGGATCATAACCGTTTCGAGCCGATCAAACCGGAAGGCGTAATTGCTGTAGCGTTCTGTCGGCCGGTTGCAGGAGAAAACAAAAAGTATTATAATGACAGCATCTTGACAGAAGACAGGAGGATACGATGCGGACAGGAATAGGATATGACGTGCACAAACTAACAGAAGGAAGAAAGTTGATTCTCGGCGGAGTAGAAATCCCTCATACCCTGGGACTCCTTGGCCATTCTGATGCAGACGTTCTGGTTCATGCCATTATGGATGCCCTGTTGGGAGCGGCGGCGCTTGGTGATATCGGAAAACATTTTCCGGATACGGATGAAAGGTATAAAGGAATCTCCAGCATGAAGCTTTTAGCCCATGTGAGAGAATTGGTGGAACAGGAAGGCTATTTTATTGAAAATATCGATGCCGTGATTATTGCCCAAAAGCCGAAACTGCGCCCCTATATAGATGAAATGGAACAAAACATAGCAAATGTTTTAAAACTTGAGAAAAATCAGATTAATATAAAAGCCACGACAGAGGAAGGCCTTGGTTTTACCGGAAGTGAGGAGGGGATTTCCGCTCAGGCGATTTGTTCCTTGGGCAGATTTTATGAAAACAGTGTTTGTTGCTGCATGAATGCAGATTGACGACGCAGGCGAATGATATCTACTCCGCAATCTTGAATCAAAAGTAACGCAGCTTGAAAAAAACATGGGATTTGGTATAATAAAAACATTAATAAAAAGAGGGTGTTTGCATGAGCGAAAGGGAACAAGCGAAACAAATTATTGATCAGCTTCCGGAATATAAAATGACAAAAATTTTATATTTGTTGAAGGGTATACAAATTGATGATGAAATAGAAGATGAATTATTTTGTGAGAGTTTAGCGGAAAGATATTTAAATGATCCAGATCATGAAACAATTTCTTTTGAGGATGCCATAAAGGAAGCAGGATTGACCGTTGATGACTTACAAAATTAGTATTGATAAAAAGGCACAAAAATTTATTTTAAAACAGCCAAAAAGAAAACAAAATTTAATATATAAGGCAATTTATAACTTGCCCCTTGGGGATGTAAAGCCTTTAGAAGGGTATAAAGGATTGAATCGCTTGCGTGTTGGCGATTATCGAATTATTTACACACTGGATAATGGAGAATTGCTGGTTTGTGTTGTGGATATTGGAAACCGTGGAGATATCTATAAAAGATATTAGATGTAAAATATAATCCTATGCAAAGAATGCATGAAACAGTTGACAAAATCCAAAACCTTGCATAAACTAAAGAATAAAGAAAGAACAGAAAAAGGCAAAGAACGGAAAGAGTAGAAAATCCGCTGTTGTTCAGAGAGAGACTGCCATTGGCTGTAAGCAGTTTTACACAAGATTTGCAAAGTGCGTCCGGGAGCTGATCCGGTGAAAGGGAGTAGCCGGGTACGGGTCATGTACGTTACACATGTTGAGTGAAAGCAATTGCTTTTATAAGAGTGGAACCGCGGATAACTTCGTCTCTTGATTTGAGACGGGGTTTTTTCTTTATTATAGCAGAATTATAGAAGAAAAGTGTAATTCAGAAGTGCGGAGCGGTTTTTGCACAGCAAAATAATTGATATCGCACCGCATGAAAGGAAGGGAAGGAGAGAAATGGGATTTATCCGGTATATCAGGGAAGAATTTCAGGTGATCCAGGAGAGGGACCCGGCGATCAAATCACCGATTGAAGTTATTTTATATCCTACGTTCCGGGTGATGCTGAGTTATCGGAGAGCACACAGGCTCTATCAGAAGGGGCATTTTTTCAGAGCAAGATATATTTCCCAGAGGGCAGCAAGAAAGACCGGGATTGAGATACATCCGGGAGCAGAAATCGGAAAAGGGTTTTTCATAGACCATGGCAGCGGTGTGATTATCGGAGAGACGACGATTATCGGAGACAATGTTACCTTATATCAGGGGGTGACATTGGGAGGAACCGGAAAAGAAAGCGGAAAGAGACATCCGACGCTCTGTGACAACGTTATGGTAAGCGCAGGGGCGAAAATTCTCGGCTCCTTTACCATAGGGGAAAATTCCAAAATCGGAGCGGGAAGCGTGGTACTGGAAGAGGTTCCGGCGAACTGTACCGTGGTAGGCGTGCCCGGAAGAATTGTGAAAAGAGATAATCAGAAGGTGCCCAGGAGCGATATGGACCAGATTCATCTGCCGGACCCGGTCAAAGAGGATATTGTTACGCTCCAGCGTGAGAATTCGGCGCTGTGCAATAAAATTATTGATTTGGAAACACAAATAAAGGAATTACAAAAAGACAGAAAGGATACCAGAGAAGATGAAACTTTATAACACTTTAACCCGTCAAAAAGAAGAATTTGTTCCGGTGGAGGAAGGAAAGGTCAAAATGTACGTCTGCGGGCCTACCGTATATAATTACATCCATATTGGAAATGCAAGGCCGATGATCGTATTTGACACGGTAAGACGCTACATGGAATACAAAGGATACGATGTAAATTTTGTATCCAATTTTACAGACGTAGATGACAAAATTATCAACAAGGCAATCGAAGAGGGCACCTCAGCGGAAGAGGTATCCAAACGTTTTATCGAAGAATGCAAAAAAGACATGGAAGGCATGAATATCAATCCTGCTACGACGCATCCCCTGGCTACCCAGGAAATTGACGGCATGATTGAGATGATTGCAAAGCTGATTGAGAAAGGATACGCCTACCCTGCAGCAGACGGAACCGTTTACTACAGAACCCGTAAATTCAAAGATTACGGCAAGCTTTCCCATAAAAATATCGACGACCTGCAGGCAGGCCACAGAGATATCAAGGTCACCGGAGATCTGAAAGAGGATGCACTGGATTTTGTTCTTTGGAAACCCAAAAAAGAAGGAGAGCCTTACTGGGAGTCACCCTGGTGTAACGGACGTCCCGGCTGGCATATTGAGTGTTCCGTGATGTCTAAAAAATATCTGGGAGATGAAATCGATATCCATGCAGGGGGCGAAGATTTGATTTTCCCTCACCACGAAAACGAGATTGCCCAGAGCGAGGCGGCAAACGGCGTGGAATTTTCCAAATACTGGATGCACAATGCATTTTTAAATATTGACAACAAGAAAATGTCAAAATCCCTGGGCAACTTCTTTACAGTCAGAGAAGTTTCCGAGAAATACGATCTCCAGGTGCTGCGGTTCTTTATGTTAAGCGCTCATTACAGAAGTCCGCTGAATTTCAGCGCAGATTTAATGGAGGCGGCGAAGAACGGTCTGGAGCGGATTGTAACTGCCGCAGAACATATCAGGCATTTGCAGAAATCGGCAGCAGAGGGAGAACTGACCGAAGAAGAACAAAAGGCGTTAGAAGAAAGTAAATCCTATCAGGATAAATTTGAAACTGCCATGGATGATGATTTTAATACGGCAGACGGAATTTCCGCGGTATTTGAACTGGTGAAATTTATCAATACCCATACATCGGCAGAAAGTACAAAAGGGTATCTGGATGCATTGTATGACAGATTCAAAACCCTGTGTGATGTACTGGGAATTATTTTGGAAAAAGAAGAAGAGATGTTAGACGCAGAAATCGAAAACCTGATTGCAGAGCGTCAGGCAGCCAGAAAAGAGAAAAATTTTTCCAGAGCAGATGAAATTCGGGATCTGCTGTTAGAAAAAGGAATTATATTAAAAGATACCAGAGAAGGTGTACAATGGAAAAGGGCTTAAATGCATATATCAGAGAAGAATTTCAGATCAAAGAGGCGGATATCCGAACCTATTCGCCTCTGGCTCTTGCCTACATCGGAGACGGCATTTTCGATCTGGTGATCCGCTCTGTGGTAGTGGGGCGGGGCAATGCCAGAGCAAATACACTGCATCATCGGACAAGCCATATTGTAAAAGCACATACCCAGGCAGAGATGATGCATAAGCTGCTGCCGCATCTGACGGAAGAGGAGCAGGCCGTATACCGCCGGGGCAGAAATGCCAATTCCCATACAATGGCTAAGAATGCCACAGTGTCGGACTACCGCAAAGCCACGGGATTTGAGGCGCTAATGGGCTATTTGTATCTGACTGACCAAATGGAGCGGATGATGTTTCTGATCAAAAAGGGGCTTGCAGAGTTAGGGGAGACATTGTAGAAAGGAATATAGAAAATGGAATACGAAGAATTGAAAATAGAAGGAAGAAATCCCGTTTTGGAGGCATTTCGTTCGGAAAAAACCATAGATAAGCTGTTTGTTTTGGAAGGCTGTAAAGACGGTCCCATTCAGACAATTTTACGGGAAGCCAGAAAACGGGATACGATTCTTAACTTTGTTTCAAAAGAGAGATTGGATCAGCTTTCCGAGACGAAAAAACATCAGGGCGTCATTGCCATGGCGGCAGCATATACATACGCATCGGTGGAGGATATTTTGCAGAAAGCAAAAGATAAGGGAGAGCCGCCCTTTGTTTTCTTATTGGATAATATCGAAGATCCCCATAATCTGGGGGCAATTATTCGTACGGCGAATCTGGCTGGGGCGCACGGTGTGATTATTCCCAAACGAAGAGCGGTGGGATTAACGGGAACTGTGGCAAAGGCCTCTGCAGGAGCTATCAATTATACGCCGGTGGCAAAGGTGGCGAATCTGACCAATACCATTAAGGAATTAAAAAAAGAAGGTCTCTGGTTTGTCTGTGCGGACATGAACGGAACGGCGATGTATGATCTGGATTTAAAGGGAGCGATTGGATTGGTGATTGGAAGCGAGGGCGAAGGCGTTTCTAGGCTGGTAAAGGAAAATTGCGATCTGATTGCGTCTATACCGATGAAAGGTGATATTGATTCCCTGAATGCCTCGGTGGCTGCAGGGGTTTTGGCATATGAGATTGTGCGGCAGAGGGGAATGTAAGGGTTTTTGGGCCGGGAAAGAAAGCGGTCAGGAAAAATCAGCAAAATGGGAGGATTGGAATGGCGGATTACACAGGCTGTTCGGATGAGGAGCTGATTGCAAAGCTTCGGGAAAAGGAGATGCCGCCATACGGCAGAAAAGAAAAGATCCAGGATTATATTTTGGCGAAATATAAACCGCTGGTGCGGAAACGCGCCAATGCATTGTATTTAATCGGCGGAGATACGGATGACTTGATTCAGGAGGGAATGATTGGATTATTTAAGGCAATCCGGGATTTTCGTCCGGACAAGGACAGCTCCTTTTATCATTTTGCTAAAATGTGTGTGGAACGGCAGATGTATACTGCAATCGAAGCCTCCAGAAGAAAAAAACATGCGCCGTTAAATTCTTATATTTCCTTATACGATGATTCCGACGAACAAGGTATGGCGTTGGCAGACGTACTGACCGGCGAAGAAGATGATAATCCGGAATACCTGCTGATTGACAGGGAAAGTGTAAAGCAGAAATTGGATGCGTTGTCGAAGAATCTGAGCAAAATGGAAAAGCAGGTATTTGATTATATGCTGGAAGGTCTGAATTACAGGCAGATTGCGGAGAAAATGGGCAAATCCCCGAAAGCGATCGACAATGCGATACAGAGAATGAAAAATAAGACAGAAACGGAATAAATCTATGAGAAAAATATGGAAGCTGCAGTATATCCTGCTTGACGTTCGTGCTGGTTTGATCAGAAATCTGGCAAACTCAAAAAAGGAAAAAATAAAGAAATGAAATTGTTTCCTTTTCATATGAAAAGAAAATATAAATGCGAAAATACCGGAACGGACAAATGGTCTGTTCCGGTATTTTCGCATCCGTTCGTCCCTGAAATCTTCCATTCGTCCCAGAAAGATTGTGTTTTTTAGATTTTTGCAATTAAAATATCTAAAAAATGTTTGAAAGGAGAAACAGAAGAAATGAAAAAAACAGGAAGGAAATTAGCGGTATTTTTGCTGACGCTCTGTATAACAGTCTCAAATTTTTCCTGGGGAGAGGGAAAACAGGAGGTTTATGCAGAGGAAACAGAGGGTGCGACGGAAGAAAGCTTTACAGTGGATGAAGTTGTCTATCGGGAGATTGAACCCGGAAAAGTGAAACTTTTGGATTGGGCAAAGGAAATAGAATGGAAGGGAACTGTTACTATACCGGAGAAGGTGACTTATAATGGTACGGAATATACGGTGGCGGCAATTGGAGATCAGGCATTTCAAAATAAACAGAGGATGGCGGAAATCATTTTTCCGGATACGATTTTAAGTATCGGAGAATATGCCTTTAATTCTTGTGCCGGACTTACACAGTTAGAGCTGCCTTCCAATATACAGGAGATTGGATCGTATGCTTTTTATCGATGTCAGGAGATCCAGGGAGAATTAGTGATACCAGTGTCTGTAACCAGCATTGGAAGAGAAGCTTTTTCATACAATATAAAATTGAACAGTGTGACAATTCTAAATCCGGATATTCGTTATGGGGGAGCTGAATTTTTTTCAAACAGCAGTATTACCGAGATAAATCTGCCAGAAGGAATGACCGCTTTGGGATCTTTAGATCAGGGGTATATGTTTTACGGTTGTAAAAGTCTTACGCACATAGATCTTCCCCAAAGCCTTTCTGTAATACCGAAAGGGACATTTAAGAATTGCACCGGTCTCACGGAAATTCAGATTCCAAAGTCAGTAAATAGTATAGGAGCTTCCGTGTTTATGGGATGTACCGGTTTGAAAGAAGTTGTGATACCGGAGGGAGTAACAGATATAAATACGCAGCTGTTTTATCAGTGCAGTGAGGAATTATGCGTTGTATTTCCCGACAGTGTCACATCTGTCCACAAATGGGTATTCTGGAGTAATTCTGCGGAACAGGAACAATACAGCACGACAATAACAGCAAAATGTACCAGCAGGGAAGTTGCTGCTCTGATTGCAGGTATCGGTCATAAAAATATATTGTTAAACGGAGAACCGTATGAATTGGATGAATTTACAACAGAACAATTTAAATATCTTGTGATAGATAAAGAGAACAGAATTGTCCAGATTGAAAAACTTCCGGGTGTAAAATTTTCCGGAGAAATCGAAATTCCGGAAACAGTAGAATGGGAAGGCAATGTTTATACAGTTACTTCCATT
>CANODN010000104.1 GCA_947564765.1 uncultured Roseburia sp.
CAGCCGTCATTTCCATAAAAAATAACTCCTTTCCTACCCTGTATACGTTGAAAAAATACTTTATACATTGTATGAAAGGAGTTTTTGATTATGACTGAAAAAACGTTTTACAAAAAGAACTTATACAATCTGTACCTTGATCATATTGGTGGTTCCGGATACGCCAATGGGAACGCCTGACGTAATTACCGTCATATCGCCTTTTTCCAGATATCCCTGCTCTTCCGCCACTTCTAAGGCATGGTCGAACAATTCAAAGACGTCTTTTTTCTTCTCCAGAATAATAGGCACTGCACCCCATACCATACTCAGCTGCCTTGCTACCTTTTCGTCTGTGGCACCGCAGATAATTCCGCTGGCGGGATGATATTTTGCAATATTTCTTGCAGAATGTCCGCTCTGGGTAACGGTTACAATATATCTTGCATTCAAATCAAGCGCCGTTGTACATGTCGCATGACAGATAGCATCTGTAATATCCGGATTGGCTTTCCGCTCCCTTGCAAAGAAACGTTTCCGGTAATCAATGTCCTGCTCGGTACGGTCCGCAATCCGAACCATGGTTTCCAAAGCCTCCACCGGATACAGCCCTGCCGCCGTCTCCCCGGAAAGCATAATCGCGCCGGTTCCGTCGTAAATAGCATTGGCAACATCCGTTGTCTCCGCTCTGGTGGGCCTGGGATTTTTCATCATAGAATCTAACATCTGGGTTGCGGTAATCACCTGCTTGCCTGCCATAACGCATTTCTTGATCATCATTTTCTGAATCACAGGAACTTCTTCATAGGGGATTTCCACGCCCATGTCGCCTCTGGCTACCATAACGCCTTCTGCCGCGTCTAAAATTTCGTCGATATTTTCCACGCCTTCCCGGTTCTCAATCTTGGCGATAATGTGTACGTCATATCCGCCGTGGTCATTTAAATATTTCCGCATTTTATTGATGTCATCGGCACGTCTGACAAAAGATGCCGCTACAAAATCCACGTCGTTTTTAATGCCGAAGAGGATATCTTCTTTGTCTTTATCACTTAAGAAAGGCATGGATAATTTCACATTCGGTACGTTGACACCCTTCCGGTCGGAAACCTTGCCGCCGTTTTTGATCTGACAGACAATTTCTCCTTCCTTTAATTCCACAACGCTCATTTCCACTAATCCGTCGTCGATGAGTATCGTTGTACCCACCTCTACATCTTTATACAAATCCGGATAGGTAATGGAAATTCCGTTTTGGTCTCCTTCTCTCTCTTCGGAATAGAGTACGAATTTTGCTCCTTCCTCCAGAATAATCTCATGATCCCGGAACAATCCCAGACGGATCTCCGGACCTTTTGTATCTAACATAATGGCGGTGGCAGTATGGTGCTTCTCTCTTAATTCCTTTACTTTATCGATTCTTGCTTTATGCTCATCGTAGCTGCCATGGGAAAAATTGCATCTTGCTACATTCATTCCTTTTACGATCAGGTTTTCCAATACATCTTCTTTGTCTGTTGCCGGACCCAGCGTACATACTATTTTGGTTTTTCTCATACAATTATCACTCCTGTTATATTTCCTCTTTATTGCGTATCTTTTTCACGCATAAAGGGATGCCCGAAGGGTGTTTCCTCTTTATTGCGTATCTTTTCCACGCATAAAGGGATGCCCGAAGGGTGTTTCCTCTTTATTGTGTATCTTTTTCACGCATAAAGGGATGCTTGAGGGGTATTTTCCTCAAATTACTGCTATTCTATACTATCGGTCCGGGCATTTCAAGAGATTTTTCGTATTTTAACAATTTCTATATGTATGCCAAAATTACTGCAGCTACAGTCACACATCTTCTCTTTGTACTAATCATCTTTCATCCCTCCTGTATGTTTCATTATAATACGGAACGGCTTTCCCACCGGTTCCCAGCCATAATTATTTTCTTCGGAATACATCTCCAATGCATCCCCTGACTCCTGTCCATAAATTCCTTCCTCTTCGTCAAGGACTTCTTCTGTACCTTCCCAGAGCATTTTCCGCTCATACAGCTGCAAATCCAAATACTCACAATCCTTATCGGGAACAGACATTTGAAATTCGTCCTCTTCAATCACTTCGCCCGTTTCGTAATCTCCCAGTAAATCTGTTGCAAACAACATTTCCTGTTCCGACAGGAATCTGCCACCTTCCAGGCTTACCGGATTTCCGAAACTGTCCGTTCCTTTCAATTTTATATCATATTGATTCGGCCAGTCGTCATCCCATGAAACTCCCTCTGCTATAATCCGGCAATACAGGTCGTTCATGGTTATCTCTTTCAATACAAGCTTCTTTTTTTCTGTATCTGATGCACCAACAGTAATATCCAGCTCCTGTTTTATCGTTTTTGCCTTCAGCTCCTTTGCTGTAATAACAAAATCATATACAAATTCAGTTCCCTTCTCATCATATGCATCCGGCAGCGCAGCGGCGTCTCCAAGATCTTCCAGTTTCACGCCTTTCAGAACAAGATGCACCTTCACGTCGTCATTCGGCAGAATCTGATCTTCATAAACCTGTACCAGAACCGTATCCCGCCCCGATTTGAACGCCTCTGTATCCTCTCCGGGCGATTCCATGCTTTCATATGTCATATGCCGCTGCCCGTTAATCAGCGTTTTTTCATCATCCACCCATAACGCACCTTCTTTTTCTTCTCCAAAATCAGCATGTACATATACCGCTAATATCCGGTCGTCTAAAATCACCTCTTTTAAAGTGAATGAAATTCCGTTTTTTGTCTGTGTCTGATTGATTATTTTTGTATAAGCGGACAAATCCTTAGAAAATCCCAAAATCTCGCCGATTTTTGTAGTAAATTCCTTTACCGCCGCCTGTACTCTGGAATTACTCATGGCTGTAATACAAAGCATTATAACAAGTACAATACCGGCGATTTTCCGGCTGTACAGCTGAAATACATCCTGTTTTTTTCTCTTCCATTCCTTTCCCGCATTTTCAATTAGCTTTTCATCAATTTCCCCAAACGCCTTTGAAAAATCAAATTCTCTCTTCAACTCAATACCTCCCTCTCTAATATACGATAAAGTTTTTTACGATTCCTGCACAGATTTGTTTTCACACAGCTCTCTGTTACTCCGTGCCGCTTTGCGATGTCTTTTATAGAATCCAGATACCAGTACCTCCGGATAAAAATATCTCTGTCGGCTTTCCGCAGCTTTAATAAAAACTTTTCGATCACGCTTACCAGTTCTTTTTCTGCTATCTGCTCATCCACTGTATAAGAAAAATTCAGCTCATCCATTTCTCCGCAGACATCTGTCCTGTGCTGCCCCATTCGCTTAGCCGCATGATTTTTTCGAAAAGAATCAATTGCAAATCCTCTTGTTATTTTTCCCACAAAAGCAGATAATACAGACGGCCTGTGGGGCGGCATCTGCCTCCACGCCGCAAACCATGTATCATTTAAGCACTCTTCTGCATCTTCACGGTTTTCTAACAGATTCCATGCAATTTTATAACAATATCCAAAATATTTGCTTTTCAATTCCTGTATTGCCGATTCATCCCTTTTCCAGAACAAATCAATAATTTCCGTATCTTCCACTTATATACCTCCGTTCTGTTTGCGCAAACAAAGTTTTTTCAGGAATTTCTCCCTGTTCATACTATAAGTCGTATCATATCTCAAAAGGTTACAATAAACATACAAAAAGGACTGCGCGACGCAATCCTTTTCTTTCTGCATTACTGTCTGTATTTCGTTTTCCGGTTTCTTTTAGCTACGCCTTTTCCAAATCCCTGCGCTCACGCCCGTACATCTTCATATATTTCCTGATCTTAACCGCCAGTTTCGACGTAATCTGCTCTGCCTTTGCTCTCCACTTCCAGTTGCACCCTAAGGTAGAAGGCGTGTTCATCCGCGCCTCATTGGAAAGCCCCAAAACATCCTGCATGGGCACAATCGCCAGATCACTGACACTGGCCCAGGCGCCGCGCATCATACCCCAGTGATATCCTTCTTCTTTGGTCAGATTCAGATATTTTTTCGCAAAATTGGCACATTCTCTGGGAGCCGTTTTAAACCACCCTGCCGTTGTTTCGTTGTCGTGAGTTCCGGTATAGACAACGCTGTGGCTGATATAATTATGGGGAAGATAATCGCTTTCTTCTCTGGGATCAAAGGCGAACTGAAGTACCTTCATACCGGGAAATCCGGAATCTTTCACCAGCTTTAAAACAGAGGGCGTCAAAAACCCCAGATCTTCCACGATGATATTTAACTTTCCAAGCTTTTTCTCCAATGTCCGGAACAAATCCATACCCGGTCCTTCTTTCCATTCGCCCTTTTTGGCAGTTTTGGCTCCAGCAGGAATTGCATAATAGGAATCGAATCCCCGGAAATGATCGATTCGTACCACGTCATAAAGCTTTGACATGGCCCGAATTCGTTTCGTCCAAAAACTGTAGCCGTCTTTTTTCATGACATCCCAGCGAAACAGCGGATTCCCCCAAAGCTGTCCGTCTTCCGAAAATGCATCCGGCGGACAGCCTGCCACTTCAATGGGACACAGATTTTCATCCAGATAAAACTGATCGGGATTCGCCCATACATCGGCGCTGTCTCCCGCAACATAAATCGGCACGTCTCCGATGATCTGAATTCCCTTCTGATTCGCATATCCTTTCAGACTTCTCCACTGTTTAAAAAACAGATACTGCAGCATTTTATAAAAATGAATTTCTTTGGCGTATTTCTCACGAACCTCTTTCATTGCCCCTGCTTCACGGAATCGGAGTGCATCCTCCCATTCCTCCCAGGCCGCACCGTCATGGGCATCTTTTAAAGCCATAAATTCTGCATAATCAGCAAGCCATTCTTTCTCTTCTTCACAGAAAGACAAAAAATCCTCCGGTTCTTTTTTAAGGAAACGCCGATGTGCTTTCTTCAATAAATCATAGCGGTTCTCATACAAAATCCCAAAATCTACTTCCGTATTCTTTTTGCCCCAGAAATAAGATTCACATTCTTCTTTTTTCAATAATTTCTCCCTGCAGAGCAAGGTTAAATCAATAAAATAGGGATTGCCTGCAAAGCTGGAAAAAGACTGATAAGGAGAGTCCCCATAGCTTGTAGGACATACCGGCAAAATCTGCCAGTAGGTCTGCCCCGCTTTCACTAAGAAATCCACAAATTTTCTCGCCTCTCTGCCCATAGTTCCAATGCCATACTCGGAGGGCAGGGAAGAAATATGCATTAAAATACCGCCTGTTCTCATACTTTATTACCCCAACTTCTTTTCTATTTTGCAGATGCCTTCATTCTTACAAATGAATTTATCTATTGTAACTCTGCATTTTCTCTTTGAATGCTTCCTCTGTCAGCTTTGCACACAGAGCCGCATCTTTGATCGACAACAGATTATCCCGTACAAGATCAAAAAGCTGTTCCAGTTTTCCTTCACGTATTCCTTCACGTATTCCCTCACGTATTCCTTCATTCCTTATTGTTTTTGCTTCATATTCAAGAACCTTTCCACCCATAACGGATTTCACTCCTTCCCTGATATGCTCATATTTTCTTGCAATATGTTCTATGACCTTATTCGTCATATCAATAATTGTACATTTTGTGTACTCACTAATCAGCTCTGCATTTAAATATTCTTCCAGCCTGTTTTTTATCTTCTCATATTCTTCTTTCAAAGCATTCCGTTTTTCTATATCTTTATCGTACTCATCAAACCGGTTCTCATAAGAAAAAATATAAAACGGAATCAAAAACAAGAGTCCTTTATCAAAAATTTCATCTATTGAATAATACTGTGATTTCATGACAAAAATATCATACCTGACAACACCTCCCGGCGTCGTAATTTCGATATTCATCTTATCCGGTGTAGATGCATTGCACCTTAAAAACAATACTGCCGAATGTGGCAAAGTAACTTTCAGAGTGTTTTCCAGAATCACACCTTCATCCAGGGCAATCTGCGTATCATATTCAAAAAAACGAACCAGCATGCTGTTATCTGCACTACTCTGGCATTCCCAGTGATATTTTTTCTCTTCTGCGCCAACAATTTTGAAACTTGTATCGGTGATTCTCTCTTCTTCATTTCCATTCTGCCGGTTCAAAAAATGTTCATTGGGTGAAAATATGATTTTCTCTCTTCCTGTATAATTCTCGCCAAACACTTCATTAATCAACGGTATCATTAAACTGCTGCAGTCATTGAGTAATGTACGAAACACATCATCATAGGGTGTATTTACCAGGCTCATGCGCTTTTCCTCATCTGTCGTTTATCATCGTATTTTTCTTTTATCTTATCATCATTTGTCATAAATTTCAACCAACGGAACCATTTCGCCTTTTTCATAATATAACTATTCAAACTTTAACTTCATAGTTTTATTTAATGCCTACAAAAACATCACAGCAAATGCCGAATCAAAATTGTCACAACACGCAGTATCCCATAATAAACTTTTTTCCCAAAAGAAAGCTCCCTTGGCTGATACGCCGCTCCATCCTCATAGGTTCCATCCGGATACACATGCCGGCTCATCTCTTTATCCCGTTCTGCATCATCCCGAAGCGCTCCATTTAACTGTCTGCAGTCAACAGCCAGCATCATTTCCGTATCCAGATAAACACTCCGCATATCCAGATTAAAGGAACCCACTATGCTGAGACGATCGTCTACCAAAATGGTTTTGGTATGACCCGACTGTCCGCCCAAAAATTCATAGATTTTAATTCCCGTTTTCCTGATTTTTTTCTTTTGATTCAGATAATCCGTACAGCCCCAAGGATTTGCCCCGTTTTCTACTGCATTGATAATTAGTTCTGTATCTGTAGTGGCACACAACTCCTCTAAATCTTTGTACATATCCTTGCCGCAGATGATGTACGGCGTCTGAATAACAACCTGCTCTCCCTGCAGCATTAACTGATGCAGCATATACCAGAGATTCGGTTTCTTATTCACCGGCTCTGTCTGACTGGTCAGAAGCGTAATCTGATTTGTTTCTATGGTATGTTTCTCATAATCCGTATTGGTAAATGCCTGAGGACAGGTTTCTTTCAGTTCTTTGCAATATTCAAGCAGCGCATTCATCTT
>CANODN010000105.1 GCA_947564765.1 uncultured Roseburia sp.
TGTTTCTTTCCTTTCTGCTGTTTTTAATGACATCCCCACGGACTGTCTTTGCCCTTCCTGCTGCCTCAAACAGTCAGCAGGAAGGAATCGACGTCAGTCAATGGCAGGGAAACATTGACTATGAGCAGGTTGCCGCAGCCGGAATACGTATCGTGTATATCCGTTCCAGCATGGGCAGCAGTTATGTAGATCCTTACTTTGAACAAAATTACCAAAGAGCAAAGGCCGCCGGGCTGCAGGTAGGATTTTATCACTATGTAACGGCACGGACCGATTCTCAGGCCAGATATCAGGCACAGTTTTTTGTAAACACCGTGCAGAACAAAGACTTTGAATGCAGACTTGCCATGGATTTTGAAGATCTGATCGGATTGTCTGCAGAGGAAGCCAATCAAATCGGCCTTACCTTTATTCAAGCCGTAGAAGAATTCAGCGGAAAAGAGGCCGTTGTCTACAGCGACATATCCAATGCAGGCTCCGTATTTGGCGGTGAGCTAACCAATTATCCGTTATGGATAGCAGAATACGGGGATGCCGTACCCTCTGCAGTGGTAAACTGGTCATCCTGGGCCGGCTGGCAGTATACCGATCAGGGACAGATACCCGGGATCGAAGGAGCCGTTGACCGGGATCACTTTACCGATGTCATGCTTTTAAAATCCTCCGGTCAGGTGAAGCCCGTATCCGCTCCCCGCCCCTCATCGGGCACAGTCACTTATCAGGTGCAGACGGGAGACACCCTGTGGTCGATTGCCCGGCTGTACCGTACCAGTGTCTCTTCGATTGTACAGGAAAATGAAATTACCAATCCCGCCCTGATCTATCCGGGCGAAACGCTGCATATTACCATACCGGACGATACACCGGAAGCGGATGACTATTTTTATAAGGTCCGTCAGGGAAATACGTTATCCGGCATTGCCGCAAAATACCGGACGACCGTATCCCGGCTGGCAGCTTTGAATCACATATCCAATCCCAATCTCATCTACACAGGCGAACAGCTGCAAATCCCAGGCGACTCGGATTTCGGCATGAAAACCTATATGGTGCAGCCCGGAAATACACTGACACAGATTGCCAAAGAATACGGCACTTCCGTATCGAATCTGGCTGCCCAAAACGGTATTACCAATCCCAATCTGATCTATCCCGGTGAAGTGCTTCGTATCCCCTGATAAAAAACGCCCTTCGGGTTCCCTGTTTCCTAACCCGAAGGGCGTTTTTACGCTCTAATCGTTCCAGTCTTTTTCCTGCTTTAAAATCTTTCCTGTCTTTGCATGAATTTCAAAATCATACTCATAATTTCCCTTAATCAGCTCTACCTCATAAACCGGCACACCGTCATCCATATCAAATTCTGCTTTGACTACGGTCGCTCCCGGTACTTCTGCAAGTGCAATCTTTTTCGCCTTGGCTACTCCGATATACCCGCTTTTCGCCTTAGAAGATTTGGACGCTGCGGTCAATTCCCATTCATACTCAATCAAGGCTCCTGTTCTGGCATGATAGACCAATGTGTAACGCTTGCTGTTCTTCTTTAATTTTAATTTATAAATATCGACTCCATCGTCTCTTTTTTTCGTACAGCTCAAAATTTTTCCGTTTTTGACTTCTTTACGCGCCAGCTGCTTACACTTGCTTTTACTGATTAGCGCGTTTTGATTGTCCGGTTTCACATACTGCATCTCCCAGCCGTATTCCAATACTTTTGCATTGGAGGCACGATATTTGATCGTATACTTCTTATCGCCCTTTACAAGCTCAACCTCATAAACAAGCGTTCCCTTCTCGTAATCGGAATCCACCTCTGTCACAACGGCATTCGGAACCTTTTTCAATGCTTTTGCTTTTGCCTGGGAAATGCTTTTGACCTGTGCTGCGGCTGTATTTTCTGACCACAGCAAAGCTCCCGCAAATACAAAACACAATGCCGCTAATACCATGATACTTCTTTTTTTCGCTTTCATCCTTTTCCCTCCTGAAAAATTTAACATTTATTCATCATCTACAGGCTCTGCTTCCCAGCTCCGGAATGTACCGCTGTAAGCGTCAATTTCAAACTCGTACTCCATGCCGTTGTAGATAATTTTCCCTTCGTATTCCGTATGACCGTCATCATAATCTACTTCAAATTCAACCATATTCTGTTCCGACGCCCCCGGAACCTGTGCCAGCGCCAGTTCCCTGGCTGCTTCTACTGTAATCATCGTTCCGCCGGAAGAAGGCGTATAACTTTCCGCGTCGTAATCAAAACTTAGCACCTCTCCGGTATAGGCGTCAATCTCATAATCGTATTCTTTGTTATCCCCAGAATAAAATTCCACCTCATAAATCTGACGGCCGTCTTCATAATCCTGTGTACTCTTCACAAAAGTTACCTGATCATTGGTAAGTCCTGCGTGGGCAAGAGCCTTTGCCTTTGCCTCTTCCTCGGTGAGCATCTTTTTATTGCCATTCTGACTGCTGCCGGCATTGCCGCTGCCAATATTTCCGTCTTTGTCTGAGCTGCTGCTGTCGATATTTCCGCCTTTGTCTGCACTGCCGCTGTCGATATTTCCGGCTTTACCTCCACTGCCGCTGCCATTGCTTCCGGCACTGTTACCGGCGGTGGTATCTGCTTTCCTGTCCGCAGTTTCTATCAAAGGCACGTCGGCGTCTATAATGACTCCGGTTAAAGCATCAATTTCATATTCATAGTCTTCACCTGCTGCCGTAAAATCCACCTCATAATAATCCGTTCCGTTGCGGCTGCTTAAATCCGTCTCGGTGAATTTCACCTCTGACTCCAAAAATCCCGCCTCTTGCAGCGCCAGCCGTTTTGCCTCTTCGATTCCAAGATAACTCATCCGGCTCTCTCCTCTGCCGCAGCCGCTCATAAACAGAACAGACAATCCCACCGCACATAAAATATAGTTTGCTTTCATTGGTCATCTCCTTTTCTGTTTCTAAGGATATTTTATTTCCCGAATCTGAAATGAATATGAAATTTTAAAAAATTTTTTAAAAAAATGCTATTGATCTGTGGAAGATGTTTCCGATACCGGCAGATGAAGAGTAAAGGAGCTGCCGATATCCGGTATACTTTCCAATGTCATATAGCCACCGTGGGCCCCGGCAATCTGCTGTACCATAGATAACCCGAGACCTGCGCCGGTTTCGCCGCTGCGTGATGCATCCACCTGATAAAACCTCTGCCAGACTTTATCCTGCTGATCCTTCGGAATTCCGATGCCGTCATCTCTGACCTGCAGCAAAATCTCATTCCCCTCCCGATATGCAAGCACCCATACATGCCCCTCTGGTTTTCCATACTTGAAGGCATTTTCCACCAGATTCCGTACCAGACGTGACATCAGATCCGGATAGATCCGGGCTGTGATATCCTCCCTGACCGCTAAGGTCAGACGCGTAAAATCATATCCCTGTTCTTCACATACATGATGCAGAAATTCTCCCAGATTCACAGACTCCATAGAAAGGGATTCCGTTCCCTGATCCAGACGCGTCATGCTCAGCAGCTGGGAAATGATGTCGGACATCTTAACCGCCTGTCTGTAAATCATAGAAATGGTTTCCTGCCTGTCTTCTTCAGTTTCGTCATATTTCCTGGCATACTCGCATGCGCCTTTTACAATAGACACCGGAGTTCTAAGCTCATGAGACGCATCTGCCGTAAACTGTTTTTCTGCCTCAAAGGAATGCTCCAGCCTTTCAAATAACCGGTCAAAGGCATTCGCCAAACGGGAAAATTCATCTTTTCCGGCAGGCAGTCCGATGCGCCGGGATAAATCTCTGGCCTCATTCACAGCCTCTGCTGTGGTAATCATACGTTCCAGAGGACGAAAAGCGTTCCTTGCAATCAGGTAGCTGCCCAGGGCTGCCAGTGCCAGAAAAACAGGCAGAGCCGCCAGAGATACCTCCAACAGATCTCCGGCAATCTGCCGGCTCTTCGGAGCCTCTATAAACCCCCGCAGCCAGACGCCGTTCTCCCAGCCCTCCGGCAGCCAGATATCAAGCACCAGATACTCTTCCTCTCCGGCGGATACCCTGCGTGTCAATCCGTTTTGAAAAGATTCCTCTGCAGGAAAAGAAACGGGAGACTGACCGGCAAGAAGCGCCTCGCTTTTGCTGTAAACCAGAATGGATACGCCGTTTTGGTAAAAATGAAAATCCTCTCCCAGATCCAGTCTGTTTTGAACCAGACTTACCTGATCCAAATTACTTCTTACAGCCAAAGACAGCCGTGACATGGCTGTCTTAGATGCTACTGCATTGCTGATGGATATGGTAAAAACCAGAAGCAAGGCTGCAAGCATCGCCATCAAAAGCGTCAGCCAGACGGCGATTTTTGTTTTAACAGAATAATTTCTCATTCATTCTCTCCTGTTTCCTCTGCCCGAAGCACCCAGCCCATACCTCGAATGGTGTGCAGCAGTTTTACGGGATGCCCGTTGTCAATTTTCTTTCTCAGTCTACTGATATATACATCGATATTGTTGGAGCTGCCGGAATACTCATAGTTCCAGATCTGATTTTCCAGCTGCTCTCTGGACAGGACAATTCCCTGATTGCGTATCATATATTCCAGAATAGCGAACTCCTTGGGCAAAAGAGGGATCTGCACTCCGCTTCTGCTTGCCGTCATCTTCTTTTCATCTACCGTCAAATCGGCAATGAAAAAGCGATTGCTCCGGCTGCCTGCCTGCTTACGGGTCATAGCCCGTATCCGCGCCAGGAGTTCCTCAAAATCAAAGGGCTTAACCAGATAATCATCTGCTCCGTAATCCAGTCCCTTTACTTTGTCTGCTACGGCATCACGGGCTGTCAGAAACATCACCGGCGTTTCAATTCCCTGATCTCTTAATTTCTTTAACAATCCATAACCGTCCAGCTTTGGCATCATTACATCCAGCAGGATGGCATCATACTCCGCACCCAGCAGATACAAAAGCGCCTCTTCCCCGTCAAAACATCCGTCTACACTATATCCGGCCTTTTTTAAGGTTTTTACAATCAAACGATTCATATCCCGTGCATCTTCTACCACCAAAACCTTCACACAAATCACCTTTCTTTTTTCTCTCATTCAAATGTCACCAGTATAGCATAATCCGTTTTTAATTACAATTTGGTATCCCCGAGGAACAGGCAGTCATTTGTGTAAAAATATGCAAAATATAACATATGCTCCCTTCCAGACAGCAAGTTTCTATCATTTCACTTGTCTGCCGGAAAGAGAGCATATGCATTCAAACTACAACATTTTCATTTTATTTTACGACTGCCTTTTGGGAAAGTCCTCCCTTTTTCAGCAATTTCTGATATTTGGCTTTCTTTTTGGCAGGTACGGTTACTTTTGCCTTTGTGCTTATTTTACCGAAAGCCTTTCCTTTGATTGAGGTAATGCCTTTTGCTTTTTTCATATTGATATTGGCAAGCTTACTGCATTTAAAAAACGCCTGTTTCTGAATAATCTGTATGTTGCTGCCAATCGTTACCTTCTTCAGATTCTTTAATCCCTTAAATGCTTTCTCATTGATTTGAGTCACTTTATAGTCAGTACCGCCAATGTTTACAGAAGCCTGGATGACAGCATTTTTTAAATTTTTATTATCTGTTCCGGTTACGGCTGCTGTCTTTTTGTTTGCATCCAGAATCTGATAAACAATATTCTTCACCGTCGTAGTCGTCGCGGAATCTTTGGACTTTAAGGCGTTTGCAAGCTCTGCTTTTTTTGTTTTCACTGCCTCATCAAGCGCTGCCTGTGCATTTTGCAAGGTCTTTGCAGCGCTTTCCTGACGGGAAGCCTCTGTTGTCAGATTTTCGCTCTCTGTATCCTTTGCGGCTGCGTCCTCTGTATTGCCTTCTAAAGCCAAAATCTGTGCCTCAAGCGCTGCTGCCGCTGCTTTCTGCCGTACAGCTACTGCATTTTTTTCTGCTGCTTCTACTGCCAGCTTATTTGCTTCGGCGCGGGCAGTGCAAAGTGCTTCTTCTGCCGTCAGCTTGTCAATCTGATTCTGAGCTGCCGATACCTTTTTCTCCGCTTCTGTTACCAGTTTTTCTGCCGCTTCCAGCTTCTTTTTTGCATCTGCAAGCTCTGCCTCTGCTGCATCCAAATCTCCGGCTGCTTCTTTTAACTGCTCTTCCAACGGTGCAATGTCTTTCATAGCATCCACTGCATCAAAAACATCTGCTTCTTCTAATGCTGCAGCGTCTGTAGCATTTGCAATAAAATCTTCATAAGTAATGGTATTCTCTGCATTCGGATTATAATTTTCTACGCGATAGCCGAATGCTTTTAGATTGGTCATCATCTCTGTTAAAATGACATCGGCTTCCTTGGCATTTGCATCATCACACCAGACAGCGATACACGCCCCGCGTACATTCGCTGCTGCCGCTGAATCCGGGTCTAATGCGGAATTGCCATGGAAAAGAAGGGGATTCCAGGTTTCAAAAACATTTTTCGGATTGACCTTCCACCAATCACCTACTTTTAAAACATGATAGAGATAATCACTGTTAAAATTCACTACCCGATAAATTTTGGCAGCCGAGCCATCGCGGTCCCAGTCATTAACAACGACACTCTTATTCAACAAGCGGGAAGTTACAGATTGTCCGTCAGCCCAGGCATAGGCTGTCATGCCCTTGCTTTCTACATATTCCGCCAGTCCGTTTACATACGCCGCAATCGTCTCATTGCTGCTGTCGTGCGCTTCAAATTCATCGCCGCCTACGCAGAAATCCGTACATCCGTTATCATAAAAGAAATCTATATATTTCTTGATCAGCGCCGCCATAAAATTTTTTGCTTCTGTATTTTCAAGATCTAATCCGTAACAGGGATTCGTGTCAATTCCCCACCGCCCTGTATTGCGGTATTCCGGAAAATACCAGAGAATCTGTCCGGTATGCCCCGGGCTGTTAAATTCCGGAATAACATTCACACCATACGCTTTTGCATAAGTAAGGATTTTGATCATATCCTCCTGTGTCAGATAGTCACTGCTGTCATAACGCAGGACTTCCTGTGCTATATCAGATGCAATGAAGGTGCATCTGATATAGCACAGGAAGTCC
>CANODN010000106.1 GCA_947564765.1 uncultured Roseburia sp.
ATATTGGTACGGTTTTAGAATTGCTGCCTGGCAAATGCGAAGATTTAGAAAAAGACGAAGAAGTGAACAGAGGATCAGTGGTAACGTTCAGATATGGTTCCGGTTCAAAAGATTCATGGAGAACAAAATGGAAATATCGTTTCACGAATCTGACAGAAAATAAAATAAAGGAGGACAATCCAATGGATGGCATATTTTAAAAGCGGCATCAGATCAATCGAATTTGATGCCGCTTCTTTTTTATTTCATAATATTTTCATCTATACCGCTTCTCATATATCGTCTATTCCGGCATACTGCGCCCGGGCCAGATATAATCACTGATCTCTCCCGTTTCCCAATCCAGACTCAAATAGAAAATTTTCTTTCCGTCTTTTTTGAAAATCAAGGTATTGCCAATTGCTGTACTGACATCCGGTTCTTCTTCAAACTCCTGTTTTAAAGAAGCTGCAGGCTCTGTTCCGTTATAAAGCTCCAGTTCATTCCAATCCAGCTCTTCTCCTGCAGCCAGATCATATTTTTCAATCAGCTCCTTTGCATGCGCTCTGACCTCGTCATCGGTCCAGGTAATGTCAGTATAGTCCTTATCTTTCTGATATGGGCGGAATTTCCCGAAAGAAACTATTTTTCCGGTCACAGAATCGATTTCAAACTGATAGGATCTGTAATTTTTATCATTGATCTCGTCATCGGTTTCCAGTCTTCCTTCCCACTCAATAAATCCCTGGCCGTTCATTCCGACATCACATTCCATGGCGATACGTTCAATCTTTAAATCCTCCAGTGTGTCCTTCGGATACAGACGATTGATTTCTTTTAACAGAATCAGCCCCGCTTCATGCACGCCAAGCTCTGCCGTATCCAGGGTAACAACCGGATCGCTTTCTTTTAAATCCGCCCCGTCGAATTCTGCCTCCGTATCAAATACAACGCCCAGGGATTCTGCATCTGATCTGGCCTCTGCATTCTGTTCCTCTATTTCTTTTTGCATCTCCTCCGCTCCCGCGTATTCCTCATACATCTTTTCCCAGATTTCTTTCAACGTCTCCTCCGGTATGAGACCTTCCTCCTGCACATCATTTTGTTCATTGTTTTCCGTCAAAATCCGCGTCAGTGTATCCGACGTCTCGCTTTCTGCAATTTCCGGCTCAAATTCCTTCGTGCCTGATTTCTCCGCATAAATTCCCATGCTTCCTGCTAAAAGCAATGCACAGATCAGACAAAGCCCTGCTGCCGAACAAAGCACCAATAAATTCTTTTTTTTCATAGGTTACCTTCTTTCCCGCACATACGGCGTATTGTATTACGGCCTTTCATTTGCCGTTATCAAAACTATACCCCAGAGAAATCAGTGACTTTTTATGTCCTTGTTAGGAAGTTGTAAAATAACCGTTACTTTTGTACCTTTTCCGGGTGCAGAGGAAAAAGACATGGTTCCCTCCATTTTTCTGACGATCAGATCCGCAACCGACAGGCCCAATCCGACGCCTCCGTCTTTTCTCGAACGTGCCTTATCCACCCGATAAAAAGCTTCCGTAATCCGCTTTAATTCTGCTTCCTCCATGCCGATTCCATAATCTGTGATTTCAAATACCTGTTTTTGATCCTTAACAAATGCATGAAACACAATTTCGTCTCCTGGCTTGCTTGCCCGCACGGCATTTTCCAAAAGATTCCGAAACAGATTGATGAACAACGCTTCCTCTCCGTAAATCGTTGCTATTGCGAATTCTTTTTTTAATGTCAGATTCTTTTCCTGCAGTTTACTGGCAAGAATTTTTTCTATGTGTTTGGACATCGCTTCTAAATTTACGGCAGCCATCTGCCTGTCCTCTTTTTCATACAGACGCATGGAAAGCATCGTCTCGCTCATATTTGCAAGCCTTCTGCTTTCCTCCATAATATAGGTCAGTCCTTCGTATTTCTCTTCTTCCGCCGCCTTTGCATACCGTAAATATTCTGCATAGCCGTAAATGGAAGTCAGCGGCGTTTTCAGTTCATGGGCCATATTATCCATAAGCCGCTGCTTTTTTTCATTTTCCTCCTCCAATGTCTGAAACTGCTTTTGTATGGTTTCCGACATTTTATTTACATTTTGAGATAACTCGGAAATTTCATCCTTCTGCCAGATTGTTCTGTTTTTATATACGGCCTGTCCGCCGTATTCTCCTGCCGCAATCCTTGCTACGCTTTCATTCAGCCTGCCCAAAGGTTTTAGCATATGACGCATAAACAGATACAAAACAAGGCAGAGAAGCACCGACATCGCAAGACTGATCGCGGCAAACATATGCTCTAGCATCCGCCAGACTGCTTCGAAATCCTTCAGTCTTTTCCGGTAACGAATCCGATACATCTGATAGGGCTCTGACAGATTCCGCTCCGCAAAAATCTCTGCCTTCCTTCCTCCTTCGCTTACGGCAGAACGGACAAACGTATCTGCCTGCTCCGTTTCTTCTTCCAAAAGAAGCGTGACATTCTGCGTCTTATAATACGTCTGGTATCCCTCAAACAAAAGCTCCACCACGTTATCCCGATAACGGCCGTTCCGCTCCAAAATAGCTATATCATGCTCCAGATTCTGACAGAGAAAATAGCAGTCGGTTTCTGCCTTTTTCTTCTCCTGTTCCAGATTATAGGAAAAAATAAATCTTGCCGCCAGAAACAATCCCACGTTTAACATAATCAGAAACAGCATCAGTGTAAGAAAATAAATTTTTTGCCAGATGCGCATCGCTTTGATTCCTTTCTAAGACACTCTAAATTTCCAGACGATACCCCGTTTTATATACGGTTTTGATGTGCTGTTCCAGATTCAGCTTTTTCCGCAGCTTTGTAATATGCACATCTACCGTTCTCGTATCTCCCATATAATCGTATCCCCATGCCAGCTCCAGCAGCTTTTCTCTGGAAAGCGCAATATTCCTGTTTAAAAGCAAAACCTCTAACAGATCAAATTCCTGTCTGGCCAGCTCAATCTCCCTGCCGCCTGCCGTGACCTTTCTTGCTTTTAAGTCAATTTCGGTTTCTTCGATACGAATGATATGTTCTGCTTTTTTGGTCTTGGTTAAAACCAAATGAACACGGGCAATCAGCTCCAACATCTCAAAAGGCTTTGTCATGTAATCCCATGCACCGGAAGTCAGACCCGTCAGCTTGTCCGGCAGCTGGCTCTTCGCCGTCAGAAAAAGAACCGGCATATCCTTTGTATACTGCATCAGGGAAAATCCATCTATATGAGGAAGCATGACATCCATAATAATCAAATCATAGACCGCACCGGATAACAAATGCTCCTTTGCCTCTGCCCCATCATAAATCTGCGTACAGATATGACCAGATAAAGCCAGATTTTGTTTGATCAGCCTGTTAATGGGTTCCTCGTCTTCGATAATCAATATGCTTGCCATAAATACTCCTATCGGTTTTCTTTCTATTATATAATAAAAATGTTAGAAAGTTGTAACCAAATGAAACGGAATACACATATTTTTTCTTTCTCTCCATGACGGCCATGCCGATCCAGAGCAACGCACCCATACCGGACATAAGTTTTCCAAACCAGACGCCAGGCGCATGATAGACGATTTCAATCCGATGCCTGCCCTTAGAAATTGCCGCTCCCAAAAATGCCGTATTGACGATTTCACATTCCCGCCTTCTTCCATCGATATATACTTCAAATCCTTTGTCATACGGAATTGAAGTAATCAGATATCCGTCATGTACCGCCTGAATATTCCCGCAAATCTGATTCCCCTTTGTTAAAGACCAGTTCGGACAAAAGTCTGACTGATACAAAGCATCCTCCTTTAGAATAGAAGCATCTCCCAAAAAGCTTTTGATATTGGAAATTGAGTAATCGCCTTTTCCAAAGACAACCGCAGCCTCTCTCTGATTTTTTTCCAGTTTTATGACATAAGTAAATGTGGTGTTTCCATTATAATAAATGTGGCTTTTCGCACTGAGATTATTACGTATGCCTGCAATCTCCACAATCACATCCTTATGATCCTGATGATTGCCAACGTCAAACTGAAGATACAAAAGCTTTCCTTCTGCCGTCTGCAGATCCTCCCTGCTTTCCGCGGCAAAAACCTTCGTCCTGATCTCCTTGCTGCTTTTGATATGATAACCGTCCTCTGTTTTATGTATCCCGGCATTCTCAGGAAACCAGACATCACTTTCTTTGACTCCTCCAGACGATACCTGCATTTGTCCTCCGGCCCCCTCCTGCTTCGCTCCTGCCACTGCATACCGCATCAGCACCGTTTGGTTGTAAGGAAAAGAAAGCTTCTGATAATCTTCCCTGGAAATCACCTGATTTGTCGCATAAATCACAGGTGCAGCATGCCCGTTTGTCTCCACCGTAACCTTCTCCTCTCCTTTCACCAAACGATCATCTGCTCCGATGTGGTTCTCTTCGGATGCTCCCGCCAGATATTTGACGCCCATGAACTTTTGGAATAACGGATTCCCGGAGGACGGCTGCATCAGACAATTCCGAAAAGGCTGCTCTGTCTGAAACACATTTTCCCGGAAATTTCGGTATATATCCTGGTAAGCGGAGGAATAAATCGACGTCGTCCATTGTTTCGTATTCCATATCCGGTTGATATTCGCCAGCTGTTCCTCATGATCTCCTTTTTGTTCCAGCCGAAACAGACCTGTCTCCTGTGACAGAACATCCGAAATCTTTTCTTCCCAGGCATCATCCGTTATACGGGCATAAAAATCCTGATCTATCTGCGCTGTCTTTGTACTGTTTAGATATATGCCGCATACAATCAGACATAACACAGAAGGCACCAAAAGAACAGCAGCAATCCTTGTTTTCCGGTAAAGTACAAAAAAGAACAGCAGTAAAACAGGCTCTATAAAAATCAGTGCATACCATTTTTTCAAACTTCCCTGACCGAACATAGCAAAAGCCGTCACACACCAAAAAAGCATCAGCAAATATCCTGCCGTACATCTTTTCAAAGGCTCCTGCTTTTTTTGCATCCGTTCCAGGCAGGAGGCAGTCAGATAACACAATATCGGCAAAAACGGAATCAGGGATTTTTCTCTGGCATAAAGTGCTCCGTTAAACAGCCAGGAAAAAAAAGGAATGATCATTACGGCCAGACAGCCAGCCGATAAAAAACGTTCCCGTTTCTCTTTACAGAAAATTCCAAGAAACAAAACCATCAGAATGCTCATCGTAAGTCCGATTCCATACCCGCTGTATGCAAAGCGCGTTACGGAAAAATCAGGCAAAAACATCTGCGCAAGGGATGTATGCTTTGCGCTTGTGCTGCGGGCAAACAGCGCATATGCTGTCGGAACCAGCAAAATACCGGAAGATGCGGCTGCCGCCGCAACCGGAAGAAGGAATCGAAACAGCGGCCGCTTCCATTCCATCCTGCGGTATCTGCTTACGCCATACAGAAGCAGTGCAAAAATACCCGCAATACTAAAATAAAAGCTGGTCATGATCATACCGAATACGCCTGCCGTATAAAGCCCTGTTTTTCCTTTTTCCCAATACCGGTCCACTCCAAGCAGCGCCATACATAAAAAAGGCATATAATCCACAAACATCACCTGTCTGTGGAACTGATAAATCATAGGCGCAGCCAGAAGAAACAAAACCGTAACGATAAAACAAATTTCTTTTGCAAACCCATGGGAACTAAGCCATGCATACATCAGCAGAACAGATGCTGTAAGACACACGACAGATATCACCATTAGATAATCGCTCATGTTCAGAAAGGGCAGCAGATACGACGGCAGAATAAGGGGACTGTACAGGCCGTAATAAGAAAGGTTGTAAATATTCTGTCCGCCTCCAATCCCTGCTGCAAATTCCGGAAACAATTTGCCCGTCTCATAAAACTGCCGCCGGAAATAGTCCGGTATGACGCTGTGCTGGCTGCTCCAGTCTCCCAGGGACGCAAACAATCCATAACGCCCTGAAAAAAACCAGACTGCCAGAAGCGTCAGTCCAACCAGAAAAACATATGTCTTATTTTTTATCTTCATAATGAAAACGCCTCCTTTGTACCGCGTCCCTTCCATACGGAACACCATTCTGGTATTTATGATATCTTGCTCTTCTTAGAAATCCCATAAAGCATTTCTTAAGGTTTCTAAAGAAATCCCTATTTTTCTTTAAATTCTGTATAATAGAGGAAGATACACAGCATGAAGGAGGCATATTCTCATTATGACACAGGATAAATCACATATTTTAATTGCAGATGACAATCCCGAAATTCGTGAAATTGTCCGTATTCTTTTGACAGGAGAAGGATTTTTCGTCATGGAAGCAAAAGACGGAGCCAGTGCATTGGCAAAAATTAAGACACAGAGCTTTGATTTGATTATTCTTGACATTATGATGCCGGGCATGAACGGATATGAGACATGCCAGAATATCCGCAGCATCAGCAACGCCCCCATTCTCTTCTTAAGCGCCCGAACCACCGACAGCGATAAAATTCTGGGCTTTTCCAGCGGCGGAGATGATTTTCTGGAAAAACCCTTCTCTTATCCGGAACTAATCGGACGCACAAAAGCATTGATCCGCCGCTATCACGTCTATCAAGGAAAAGAAAATCGAACTGCTGCCCCTGCTTTGGAACAGATTTCCTGCCGCGGATTAAAAATAGATTTCGAACGGGAAGAAGCGTACCAGAACGGAAAACACATCGATCTGACAGGCACCGAATATGAAATGTTAAAGCTGCTTGTATTAAACCGCCGCCAGATATTTTCTGCACAGCGGCTCTATGAAGCTATTTGGCAGGAACCTTATTATTATGGCGCAAACAATACGGTTATGGTACATATCCGCAATCTGCGCCAGAAAATAGAAAAAGATCCGAAAAATCCTGCTTTTATTAAAACCGCCTGGGGAAAGGGGTATCATGTTGATTAAATTAAAAAAACTGCGGGAATTTATTTCCCATATCAAAATCCGTACAAAGCTTTTTCTCCTGATTCTTATAACCAGTGCGCTCTGTCTTACCTCTTTTCGTCTTTTCTCCATACTCTTTTTCATCAA
>CANODN010000107.1 GCA_947564765.1 uncultured Roseburia sp.
GTAAAAAAACGCAGTCCGGTTGCAGATATTCCATATAATTTTGAATATGCATATGCCAGTATTTCATCTGACTTTTTTGTTGCCGCATAAAGCGACACCGGATGATCCGTCCTGTCCTCTATATGATAAGGACCTGTTGGATTATTTCCATACACCGAACTGGAACTGGCATAGATCAAATGTTCTACACCATTTCCCTCATCGTCCAGGCTATGCCTGCATGCCTCAAGAATATTATAAAATCCAATAATATTCGATTCAATATATATATCCGGATGGTCAATCGAATAACGAACTCCGGCCTGGGCTGCCAGATTCACTACGATCTGCGGCCTGTATTTCTCAAATATATCTTTGATCAGGGATTTATTACTAATATCACCTTTGATAAACTGAAAATCATTCTTTGCATCAGAGAAAGAAATTTGCTCCAAACGATGTTCTTTTAATGACACATCATAATAATCATTCATATTGTCAATGCCAATAATTTTTTTCACCATTTCAGACTTTAGAAGCCTTTTTATTAAATGAGAGCCAATAAATCCCGCTGCCCCTGTAACTAAAATCACTTTTCCGTTTAAATCGATATTTTTTTTAATACAAATGCCCCCTTTTGCCTACAACAATCCCACCTGTTCCGATTTGCAAATCATCCTTAATTTTTGAAGCCTTTTTCTAACATACTCCTGAAATCTTATATCAAAAAGATCTCTTGTTCTTTTTGTATCAAAATTCAGTCTTTCCATAAAACGAAATTCTTTCAAAAATATTTCCTGTAATTCCCTTTTAGAAAATACGGAAGCATCAATATATGGATAATCATACTTTTTCTGCCACACTTTGCAGATTAATAAAATTTTAAGTCTGTCCAACTCTGAAAAATACTCTTCATATGTATGATATACCGGTTTCAAATCAAAATCCTTCACTTGCCGATTCCCATTATTATATTCTGATACTGCGCCATGAATCGTTGTATGCATCAATGTATCTGACCACGGTATCTTCCACTCATCACAAATTCTGCTAAGTTCTTCTTTTGGTTTGCATTTCAAATCCTCAAATCTTATAACCATTCCTCCACTGTTATTGCAGTTTTCTCTATCCGCACAATTATCATCTATCGCAATTTGACATACACTATTTACCCCTGACCAGCCCAGTTCAAAAATCCCTTTCAGCCTGGAACCATTACTCATACATAGATTGCGGACAACCCTTATCATATCACATGGAACTTCTTCCGCTTTCATCCATTCCCTACATTCTTCTAATATATCACCTACAATATAATGCGGCTCCCAGTAAATCATCTTATCACTGGCATTGCTTAAATTTCTGTCATACATATACATATAAGCAATATGAAATATCACAAATAATTCCTGTGATGTACAGGTATCCTTTTCTTCCGGCAACAATTGCTGCATTTTCTCTATAAAAGCATCCTGATCTTTTAATTTAATCCCTTCCCATTCTAAATCATATAATTCAAGAAATAGTGAAGAAATCTCTTTTATATTTCTGCCTGACAACCGGATACAAAACCAAAATAATTCAAGATTCAAATGATTATAATCTATCATCATAATTGAAGGATGATAATCCAATAAACCTCTAATCAATGAATTTCCACAACAGGAATAAATGGAACCAATTGCAATTCGCTGCGGCCGTAAAAAATCTGACTGATATTTACATTTCGTTTCTTTCTCTATATTAATAAATGCCGTCATATAAGAAAAATAATCTGAATAATCAACAATGCCATGTTCTCTTATATAGCCTTTGATCCTTTCCTTTCTTTCCTGAATCTTCTTATTTCTGTTTCCCTCAAAATATTCCGGCACCACGATCAGGCACAGGGTATCTTGTCCCAGCTCCTTTATATCTGCATTTCTAAGCTGTGTATTTTCTTTTATCGGCGCTTCTTCCGGAAGTCTAATATACTTCCATCCAGACTTGGGGAAAATCCCCTGCCCTTCCAGATATTCCGCCAGCTTTTCACATAAAAGAATATCCCCTGCCAGAACGATTTCCCTTCCCCTTAATGAGCTCTTCAAACTGTCTCCCTCAATTTCCATATAATCCTTCAAGAGAAAATAATCTCTGTTTCTCTTGTATCCCATATAGTCAAAATAATCTGTCTCGCCCATTCCCCATGCGCTGCCTTTTTCATTATTGTCAACAAAGACCGCTCCGTTATACTCTGCCATCGCTTCAACTATTTCCATAACAGGCTTTCCAAATAACCGGCGGCCTCCGCCACACCTGTCTTCCGCAAAGCAGCATACCTTAATCCCTGTCTTTTGAAAATAATCATATGCATCCTGAGCCGCGGCGTAAGTTCCTCTTATAATCACTCCGTCCGTTTTTCTCAGATAATCAAGCAATTCCGCACTTTCCCTGTCTGCATCCTTTATAATCCCTGCTTTTAAATTTTCCTCATAAATGTGATCAATGCACTCAAATTCCACAGAAACCGTTCTAAGAAGATTTTCTGTCCAGTCTGCAGGCTTCTCCCAGGTGCCTTCCGCATAGATTGTCATGTAACTGTAATCCAGAAACTGTCTTTCGTCTGAAGCAAAAAATCCTTTCCACAGCTCCCCCCCCTTACTTGAACGGGTATCTCCTGCGCAGACAGGTATCTCGCAAAGAAATATGCAAGCTCATTAAAACCATGGATCTTCACACACTGACAGTCCGGATACAGATCTGCAAACTGCAGCGCCTGTGTTTCTTCCTGCAGTTCCCGCAGCATTCGAAGCTCCCGGTTTGCGTCCGCATCTTCATAAGCAAAGCAAAGAAGCTGCCGCTCTTCGTCTATGACCGGCAGAAGCATATACTCCGCAAACCCGGCTTTGTGAGAAGCAAAAAACAGCCTTGCACTCTTCCAGATATTCTTATTCCACACGACATGGTCTTTTGATACCGCATTCCAAATATCTCCGTTATGGATCAAATTCGGATACGATATATATCCCTTATATCTTCCGGATGCATCCAGGACGCAGACGGGGTCATCCAGATGACCATTCAAAAAATACTGTATCAGCCTGCTTCGATCCATCGCATCCTCTGTTATGCAATAAACATCTTTGTCGCAAAACCGTATCATATCACTCCTCCAAATATACCTTTTATCTTACTTTAGCTTTGCCATCCATATCCTTGTAGTATAAGGCACCTTAATATATTTCTCTCCCTTTGCCTCTACTAATTCCCGGATTTTCTCATTGACAGCCTGAAACTTCTCTTTTGACTGTCTCTGCACTGTTCCGTGTGATTTCCATCCTTCAATGAAATCCTCTGCCAGAATTTCATGCACTACAGTTCCTTCCACATAAACTACATCTCCAAACAATCCGCTTTGGTTAATAACATCCGTCTGATCTTCCCGCCTTGTTCCGTAGCTGTAATCGAAAATTTCCGATTTCAAAATATTTTCTATTTCCGTTTGAAGCGGATCGCTCAAATCCCTGTGGTTCCACATACATGCAAACCAGCCTTCCGCTTTTAAGATTCTTTTTGTCTCTTTTAATGCCTCCTGGCGATCACATACATTAAAAGAAGAACCAAATGTCACCAGATCAAATTTATCATCTTCCATGCCCGTATGTTCTCCAACACCCTCAAACCACTGTACATTTTTATACTGATCTGTCCTCTTTATTCCATTTGCACGCATCGCATCGTTTGGCTCTACTGCACAGACATTTAGTCCATATTCTGCTAATTTCAGCGTCAGATGAGCTGCTCCTGCACCTACATCACAAACTGTATCACCTTTTTTTATTCCTGCTTTCTCTAACATTGTATCAATTGCACTCTGTGCATAATCTGGTCTTTTCAAATATGCTTCCGCCAAATCTGTATAATCCCATTCTGTTTTCATATACCTTATTCTCCTTTTTATTTATTCACTTTTTATCTTTTTAATCATACCGTCAATCTTTAATCCGCCATCTCAAACCGAAATATCTTATCTGCCTGCTCCCACGGCGTTTTCTCTCCATCATTCTGCAGCACAAGATCCGGATGCTTAGGCTCTTCCACCTCTACGTGAACACCTGCAACCGCTTTTTTCTTTTCTGCTGTAGTTCCGCTGTAAAGCCCTTTCTGGTCTCTTTTTAAAAGCGTATCCATAGATACTTTTATATAAACTTCTCTGTAACCCACAATATTCTCTCTGTTCCAGTCACGTACACAATCGAACATTGAAATTGTACAGCATATGACATTTAAACCCTGTTCCTGCAGCATTGCGCACAACCTGGAATACCGCATCGCACATTTTATCCGTTCTTCTCTTGTATATCCCAGATCGTCTCCAAATACCTTCCGCATCGTATCTCCATCCAGAAATACCGTATTGGGATAGGTTTCTTTCATTTTCTCATACAATACCTTCCCGATTGTCGTTTTCCCCGCACCGGAAAGTCCTGTAATCCAGTAAACCATACTCATAGCTCTTCCTCTACCACCTTCAGATCCTCACAATCATCTATTTGACAACCATGGCCTATGCCGCCTTCGCGTAATCCAAAATAAAAATCTTGCTTGCAATTTTTTCAATACTATCCAAAATAGCGTCTATTTTCTCTGCAGTGGAAACTGTAAAAAATTCTTCTCCGCATTGATCACACTTTAAGCATGGAACATTTTCAATAATTACATAACAATTATTTAATGCTGAAAAATATGTCGTCTTCGATTCTTTCATATCTCCATATTTACAACTCATACATCTCATATTTCACGTCCCTTTCTGGTTTTAAAATCATTTTCAAATTTCTCTGTATTCGGAATATAAGCAGTAATAATCCGTCCCATGCTTCCCTCATCACTAATGACCACATGAATTGCCTTTTTGTTTTCGTCATATCCCAAAATCAAACAACTTGGAAACGGAAAATCATCTGGATATTGCTCGATGATTTCTCCCGATAATACTGCTTTTCTTATATCTTTTTGTCGAATGCCCCGTTGTCTTAACCGTTCCTGTGCGTGAATACTAATAATTATTTTGTCCTCTTCATAGTATCGTTTTAAACTTTCTATATCAATCACATTTGCATCCTCATTTTATATTCTTTCTCATAGCTCCGCCTCTACCACCTTCAAATCCTCACAGGCGTCAATCTCATACCAGCCTCTCTGAATATGCACTGCCTTAAGCTTATGACCTTCATCAATCAACCCCTGCAAAAGATCTGTCATATACATTTTGGCATAAGTCCTGTCTGTTCTCCAAAGCGGCTCTCCCTTTTCACTCCTCCGCTTTGCCTCTGTGCTTAAACCAAGCATCGCTTTCAATCCGAATTTTCGAAATCGCATCAGGCCGATGTACTGAGACTGCACTTTTGCAAGATCCGTTGTTTTCTGTCCAATCTCTGTCAAATAATCATCTGTATCAAACACCAGCGTCTCCGCATCGTCCAGAGGATTCTCACATCGTTTGGACCAGTATTCCTGCCAGCCGTCATCCACAATTACCGATATATCATCTTCGGCCTCCAGAATTTTCCGAAAAACGGGCTCTCCGTAAATGATGTCTCCATAGGAAATAATGATATCCTCTTCTTTTCTCATAAGGCTTTCTGCGCACATCAGAGAACATACCATATTGGTCGTTTCAAATGCTTCATTTACAATAAAATGAATTACCGTATCCTGAAATCTATTTTTCAGTACGTCATTGCGGTATCCGGCTACAATTGTAATATCTTCGTCTTTGATTCCGCAGGAACGCATTGTATCCAGCTGTCGTTCTATGATGCTTTTTCCGTTGACTTCCACCATGCATTTCGGTCTGTCATCTGTCAGGGGCCTTAATCTGCTCCCCTGCCCTGCCGCTAAAATAATTACTTTCATTCTCTAAGATTCCTTTCTATATTCATGTGCATCTTTTCATCACATAAAAGGATACCCGAAGGTTTCCATTACAAATTTAATTTATCCTTTATCCATTCAATGTCATCCTGTGAAAAACCTTTTACTCTTTCCGGATGCCACATAATTCCATACATACGATATGTTTCATGGCAAATCGCTTCCACTGTTCCGTCCTTTGCCCTGGATGTAACTTTGATCTGATTCCCGGGCTGATCCACAGCATATCCATGGTAGCTGTTCACTTCCCTGGCAGTCTCCCCTTCAATTTCATGCCGGACTGCCACATGACCCTCTACTTTTTTTAATGTACCTCCAAAATACAATGCAATCGACTGCATCCCTCTGCATACGCCAAGCAATGGAACGTCATGCTCGATCCCATACTGAATCAACAGTTCGTCCGTAAGATCTCTCTGCAAAGCAGAGCCTCCGTAAGACACGGGGTTATTGCCTCCTGACAAAATAATTGCTTCCGGTCTTAACCGTTCCAAAATCAATTTTACAGTCTCGGGTGTGTTTGGCACAGGAACCAATGCCGTATTCATCTGAAGAAAAAGCTGCTGCCATGCTTCATCCAAAGCGTCTCTGATTTCTCCATAGTCTTTTATTTCATCTACTCTTTGACTGATCACTGCAATCTTCATATTTTGTGCTCCTGTTTTTAACATAAATCTATTTTGTACCCTGTGAACCCCTCAAAATCTTTATCGTTTTCCCCTGTGCATCCAGCTCCAGCAGCGCCGCTTTTTTATATTGTTCAAACTGTTTTGTTCCGATTCCAACCGCTGCCGGCATGCCCAGTTCTCCCGCGCGTATCGCCATATGAGAATTGGCGCCGCCATACATTGTGATAAATCCTTTGATTTTATGAGAAAATATCCAATCGTATCCCGGATCTGCGCTGGGAATCAAAACGATTTTATCTTCCATTTCCTCTGTTTCGTCTACCGTTTCCAATAAATATACTTCTCCTCTTACCTTTTGGGAAGTAATAAAATTTGGTTCCGAATCCGGATAATGGAAATGCATCACATCCTCCGCTCCCAAAATCACAGGCGGCAGCGTCATGGACTCTGTCATCCCGGTCTTCTGAACTCCGCCGGCATAGAGCCAATCTGAAATTTTCCAAGAA
>CANODN010000108.1 GCA_947564765.1 uncultured Roseburia sp.
CAGCTTTAAAAGGGGCGTGCCGTCGTCATCGCTTAATGTTTTCAGCACATCTGTAAAAATCTGACTGTCCCCATTCTTTTCCTGGCATATGGCAACCGGAATCGTATGAAAGTTTTCACTGGCATTATTGATATTGCTGAAGGCAAAATAAAACATGGTTCCTAAGATCATGGGGAATAAAAGCACCCAGAATAACTCATCTTTTTGCCGCAGAACCCATTTTATTTCATATAGAAATTCATGTAAAAACATATACGCTCCTCCCATTAATCTCTCAGCTGTTTGCCGGTAATTTCCAAAAATACGTCATTTAAGGTGGGCAGCTCTGAAAAGACCCTTCCAAATGCAAGTTCCTGCTTTTGCAGATATTCCAGAATGTGCACCAAATTATGCCTGCCGCTGGAGCATTGGATATTGAGCTGATGATTGGTATAATCTACATCATAGACATGGGGCAGGGATTTGATGTTTGCAATATCCTTTTCGGTAATAGAAGTGATTTCTATGGATATTTTTTCGCTCTTTTTAATCATTTGTTTCAGCTCATCTGCTGTGCCCAGGGCAATATTTCTGCCGCTGTCCATAATGGCAATACGGGTGCAGATCTGTTCTACTTCCTCCATATAATGGGAAGTATAAATAATGGAAGCTCCCTGGCGGTTCAATTCCACAATGCCTTCTAAAATTTTATTCCGGCTTTGGGGATCTACGGCGACGGTGGGTTCGTCTAAAATAATCAGCTTTGGTTTGTGGGCAATGCCGCAGGCAATGTTTAAGCGCCGAAGCAGTCCGCCGGAAAGCTTTTTTGGATAAAATTTGCGGAATTGATCCAGTTCCACAAAGGCAATGGCATCCTCTACGTACTGTCTGCGGAGTTTTTTATCCTGAATATACAGACCGCAGAAATAGTCGATGTTTTCGTAAACAGTCAGAGTATCAAAAACGGCTACATTTTGCATAACAATGCCGATCTGCCGTTTCAGATCATAGCTGTTCGGGCGCATTGTTTGTCCGAAGACTTCAATGGTGCCTTTGTCAAAGGAAAGCAGAGATAAGATACAGTTAATGGCGGTTGTTTTGCCGGAGCCGTTCGGCCCAAGCAGTCCGAAAATTTCCCCTTCCTGAATTTCGATATGAAAGTGGTCTAAAGCGATTAAATCTTTATAGCGTTTTACCAGATTTTCGATTTTAATGACAGGTGTGCTCATAAATAGTCCTTTCTGTTTTACCTGGGTGTCAGGTTATTGTTGCAATTGTTGTTATATTTACTATACAAAGATATCAGAAAAAAGAGAAGTGAAGGAAATCATCTCCTAAGGTGACAAATGTCATTTTTTTGTAACAATTTGGTCTTTGGCTTCATAGTTATTATTTTTCTGTTATAATAAAAACAGACCCGCTGCGGAATATAAAGGAAAGACGTCAGGAGACCGGTATGGATAAAACGGCAGACAAATGTATGCTATTTGCTTTTGGGAGCTTGCTGCTTTTGAGCAGTGAAGGAGGGGAGCATACTGTCATTGCGATGCTGCTTGCAGTCACGGCGGCTGCAGTTGGCATATATATAGAAGGAAAACAGATCTGGTATATTCCTTCCGTAATCATATTTTTGCTATCCTTTTTGGAACCAGAGCTTTCGTTGGTTTTTCCGATGTTTCTATATGATCTGGTTTATTACAAAAAATATATGTTTACAGTGCCGTTTTTTCTGCTGTTTGCTGTCCGACCGCCGGGGACGGCGGAAGAAACAGCTCTGTGGGTTTGTACAGCTGCCCTTTCTGCCCTTCTTGCATATAAGACAAAGAAAAAGCAGTTTTTGGCAAAAGAATTTATCCGCATCAGAGACAGCGGAGAAGAATTGAATCTGCTGCTAAAGGAGAAAAATGAAAGCCTTTTGGAGAAGCAGGATTATGAGATTTATCTGGCCACGTTAAAGGAGCGGAACCGGATTGCCAGAGAAATACATGATAATGTAGGGCATATGCTTTCCCGTTCGATTTTGATGACGGGAGCTCTTTTGACAGTGGAAAAAGAGGGAGCCGTGCATGAGCAGCTTTTGCATATGAAAGAAACGCTGAGCATGGCAATGGACAGTATACGTCAGAGCGTGCATGGACTCCACGATGATTCCATTGATCTGGAGCAGTCGGTAAGAGAAATTGCAGAATCCATTCAGCCGGAGTACCATGTGAAATTGGAGTATGACATGTCAGAGCATATCCCGCGGCGTGTGAAATACTGTTTGATCGCCGTTGTAAAAGAAGGGGTTTCCAATATTCTAAAGCACAGCAATGGAAGTCAGGTGCAGATCGGCTTAAGAGAGCATCCCGGGTTTTATCAATTGTCAATTGAGGATAACGGGACAGGAACCAAAGCAGAGGCCGGCAGGGGAATCGGACTTTCGAATATGAAAGAACGGGCGGAAGCATTGGGCGGAACGTTTCATATTTATAGAAACAGAGGATTTGTTGTTTTTATGACAATTCCAAAAACGGAGGAATGATATGAAAATAGCAATCGTGGATGATGATACCTTAGTTGCATTGTCTCTGAAAACAATTTTAGAAACAGATGAAGAAATTACGGTTGTGGGTTTGGGGAGCAGCGGAGAAGAAGCAGTCTTATTATATGAGAGAGAAAAACCGGATGTGCTCTTAATGGATATCAGAATGGATAAAATGACCGGGCTAAAAGCTGCCGAGCGGATTTTATTTAAGGATTCCCATGCGAAAATTTTATTTTTAACGACATTTTCCGACGATGAATATATTATAAAAGCGCTTCAGCTGGGGGTAAAAGGATATATTTTGAAGCAGGATTATGAAGGGATCCTTCCGGCGATCAAAGCAGTATACGGAGGACAGACGGTATTCGGAAAAGATATAGTAGGCAAGATTTCCGGTCTTATGAATGATAATTCCGCTCCATTCGACTATAAGAGGTACAAAATTAGCGAGAAGGAACAGGAAATTATTGAGGGAGTTGCACTGGGGTTGAGCAATAAGGAGATATCAGAAAAGCTGTTTTTAAGCGAAGGTACCGTCCGCAACTATGTCAGCGCGATTCTGGAAAAGATGGATTTAAGGGATCGGACGCAATTGGCAGTTTTTTATTACAGAAAAGGAGAAGAAGAATGATATTTGAGTCACATGCACATTATGATGATAAAAAATTTGATAAGGACAGAGATTTACTAATTCAAAACTTATTAAGCGGAAAAATTTGCACTATTATAAATGTAGGCGCATCTATAAGAAGCACCAAAAAGTCCATAGCCTTGGCGGAAAAATATGAACATGTTTATGTAGCAGCAGGCGTTCATCCAAGTGAGGTTTCAGAATTAAACGGGAGGACCTTTGACTGGCTGAGAAAACAGACAAAGCATGAGAAGGTTGTTGCAGTGGGGGAGATTGGTCTGGATTATTATTGGGACAAAGAGCCGGAAGTGCAAAATAAACAGCGCGGATGGTTTAAGCAACAGTTGGAGCTTGCAAAAGAATGTCGGCTGCCGGTAATTATTCATTCCAGAGATGCGGCAGAGGATACGATGAAGGTGATGAAGGAGGTTCATGCAGAAGAAATTCCGGGTGTAGTGCATTGTTATTCCTATTCCCCGGAGCTGGCGGTCGAATTTGTGAGAATGGGATATTATATCGGCGTGGGAGGCGTTGTTACTTTTAAAAATGCAAAAAAATTAAAAGAAACAGTGGCGCGGATTCCTCTTGAGAAAATTCTGTTGGAAACAGATACGCCCTATATGGCGCCGGAGCCTCACCGGGGTAAACGGAATCATTCCGGGTATCTGACATTTGTCGCAGAAAAAATTGCAGAGATAAAAGAAATTTCGGTGGAAGAAGTAGAAGAGGTTACAAAGAAAAATGCAGAAAGTCTGTTTCGAGTTTCGTAAAAACGAAACGGAATCTTTTTCATCCTGATATTGACAGAACAATATTTAAGTAGTAGTATTGAATAAAAGGTAACATAGTAATCAATACTACATAATATAGAGTCAAAAGGAGGATGACATATGCAGATTACAATTCGAGAACCCGGAAGTGCGATTACACATTATATCGGAATGCTGTTATCTTTATTTGCAGCAGCGCCTTTGCTGGTGAAAGCAGAAGTCAGCCAGATTCCCTTCGCGATAACGGCAATGAGTATTTTTATACTGGCGATGATTTTATTATATGCAGCTTCTACGGTTTATCATTCCTTAAATGTAAAAGACGGCATTTTGAAAATTTTTCGGAAAGTGGATCATATGATGATTTTTGTGCTGATTGCCGGAACTTATACGCCGGTATGTATGCTGGTGCTGGGAGGAAAGACAGGTATGCTTTTACTGGCAGCTATCTGGGGAATTGCCATTGTTGGGATTCTTTTAAAAATCTTCTGGATCAATTGTCCGAAATGGTTTTCTTCTATTATATATATTGCCATGGGCTGGGTATGTCTTTTCGTGATGCCGGTGCTTGTGACAAAGCTTTCTCCGGCGGCATTTCTGTGGCTTTTGGCAGGCGGGATTTTGTATACGGCAGGCGGTGTTATTTATGCGTTGAAATTAAAAGGGTTTAATCAACTGCATAAATATTTCGGAAGCCATGAGATATTTCATCTGTTTGTTATGGCAGGGAGCTTTTGCCATTTTGTTGTGATGTATTGTTTTGTTGTGTAGAAAGATTTTTTCGCAATAGGGTTGACAAGGTTACAGGAGTATGCTATGATCTGACCGTAATAAATTTGTAACAAATGTAATATTTCTGAATAAAAATGTGAAAAGATACTTAATAAGTCGAACATATTTTATCAGAAAATACACTTGGAGGTTGGATGATGAAACTAAACAAAAAAGTGGTTGAAAGCATGACTGTGACATCCGCGATGCTTGTTATGACAACGATCACTGCATTTGGAAGTTCCACAGAAGAAAGTATCAGCAGAAAGATAGAAAGGACAGCGTTAAACAAAAACGGAACAGCAGGAGTAATTCACGAACTGTATAATGACGATACCGGCGTATTAAGTGAAAATAATATATTAATGGCAGATATCGAAAAAGTACAGAAGGATATCGTTGGAAACGGCAGTGAAGATTCCTTAGATACAATAAGCGGTGTTGCTGAAATCGGAGAACTTGCGGCAGAAGCAGTTACCAATGCCGAAATCAGCGATGTACCGGCGGAGACGGAAGATGTACAAGAAACGGTAACAGAGGTTGCCCAGTTGTCTGCAGAAGAGCAGGAATGGGAAAAGCGGGTTATGGCTAACGTGGAAGAGGATATGAATATCCGCACGGCGCCCGATGAAAATTCCGAAGTGGCCGGTAAGTTTTACCGGGGAGATGTGGCGGAAGTTGTTTCAACAGACGCAGGCTGGACGCAGATTGTTTCCGGTAACGTAACCGGATATGTAAAAAACGATTATCTGGTTTATGGTATGGAAGCAAACGAGCTGGCCAATGAAGTGTGCAGCGTATATGCAACGGTGAATACAGACGGGCTCCGGTTAAGAAGCGAGCCAAGTGAAGAGGCTGAAATCGTCACAACTGCAAATGCAGGTGAAAAGCTTAAAGTAGATAAAGAAGTAGAAACAGACGGAAACTGGGTTGCAGTTCATACATCCGACGCCACCGCATATGTCAGTGCAGAGTATGTTGGCGTGGAATTAAATCTCGGAACTGCGTTAAACAGTGAAGAGGTCGCAGCCAAGGAAGCAAAAGAAGCCGAGGCGAAGGCTGCCGAAGAAGGTAAGAAGCCGGCAGTTGCGGCAAGCACAGATGAGGTTACGCTGTTAGGCGCATTGATTCAGTGTGAAGCAGGAAGCGGATCTTATGAGGGTATGGTTGCAGTCGGTGCGGTAGTTATGAACCGTGTGAGAAGCGGCGGATATCCGGGAAGCATTTCAGGTGTCATTTATCAGGGCGGACAGTTCCCGCCGGCATTGAACGGAAGCGTTGCAAATGTTATGGCAGGCGGCGTAAGAGGCGCATGCTTACAGGCAGCAAGAGAAGCGATTGGCGGAAGAGACAATACAAACGGAGCGTTATCCTTCCGTAGTGCGGCATCCGGAGCAGCCGGAACGGTGATCGGCGCGAATGTATTTTTTTAGTTGTAATCTGAAATAATTTATAGTAGTATGTTAGTTATGAAAGATAACTGACATACTACTTTTTTGATTATGGAGGATTTATATGATGATTGTTTCAGTATTAGGAACTTTGATTATTCCAATTGCCCTGATTGTGATTGTACTTTTGATTGCGGTAAGCTGTATTAAGATCGTTCCCCAGGCTCATGCAGCAGTGGTAGAATGTCTGGGTGCATACCGTGCGACATGGGGTGTCGGAATTCATTTTAAGAGACCTTTTGTGGACCGTGTGGCCAGAAGGATCAATTTAAAGGAACAGGTAGTGGACTTTCCGCCGCAGCCGGTGATTACCAAGGATAATGTAACGATGCGGATTGATACGGTTGTATTTTTTCAAATTACAGATCCCAAGCTGTTTGCATACGGAGTAGAGAATCCCATTATGGCGATTGAGAATCTGACGGCAACGACATTGCGTAATATTATCGGTGATCTGGAGCTGGATGAAACACTGACTTCCCGTGAAACCATTAATACCAAGATGCGGGCATCCTTGGATGTAGCAACAGATCCCTGGGGAATTAAGGTAAACCGCGTCGAGCTGAAAAATATTATTCCTCCTGCAGCGATTCAGGATGCTATGGAAAAGCAGATGAAAGCAGAACGTGAACGAAGAGAAGCAATCTTAAAAGCAGAAGGAGAAAAGAAATCCACGATTCTTGTAGCAGAAGGAAAAAAAGAATCGGCAATCTTAGATGCAGAGGCAGAAAAGCAGGCAGCGATCCTGCGTGCGGAAGCCCATAAAGAAGCGACGATCCGGGAAGCGGAAGGTCAGGCAGAGGCGATTCTTAAGATTCAGCAGGCAAATGCAGACGG
>CANODN010000109.1 GCA_947564765.1 uncultured Roseburia sp.
TTATGCGGGTGATTAACCCTGTATTAAACCCATGGGTTTACATTGTATTAGCGGCAATTCGTAAGATCTGGAACCAATGCCGATATATTCACATGCTTTTTTCTTGTTACGGACATATACGCTGGATGCCGGATCATCCCCCACCTGAATCACTGCCAAAGTTCCTTCGATGCCGGCTTCCTTTAACTGCGCCACTTGTTCCTTCAATTCTTCTTTGATCTCCGCGGAGATCTTTTTTCCGTCAATGATCTGTGCCATGGATGCTACCTCTTTTCTTTATTATTGCGCGCTTTTCCGCGCATAAAGGGATACCCAGAGGGTATTTCTTTGTTTTTACGCATTTTTTCTGCGCATAAAGGGATACCCGGAGGGTATTTTTTTAAAATAATCCTGTTATACAACCGCTTTCATCTACATCAATACGGTTTGCCGCCGGAACCTTGGGAAGCCCAGGCATTGTCATGATTGCGCCTAAGATTGCAACCACAAATCCTGCTCCGGCAGATACATATACCTCTCTGACATTTACGGTAAAATCCTTCGGCCGTCCCAGTTTATTCTGATCATCCGAAAGAGAATACTGGGTTTTGGCAAGACAGACAGGAAAATCTCCCATGCCAAGATCGGTAATCCGTTTTAATTCTTTCTCGGCAGCAGGACTGTAGGTAACGCCGTCCGCCCCGTATATTTCTTTTGCAATTGTTTCGATTTTTTCTTTCAATCCTGCTTCATCGGGATAAAGAACTTTAAAATTACTTTCTTTTTCTTCTAATGTCTCAAGCACCTTTTCGGCAAGGGCAATTCCTCCTGCACCGCCTTTTTCCCATACCTCTGACAGTGCAAACTCGCAGCCTCTCTCTTTGCAGAATCCAGCTACATAATCGGTTTCTGCCTTGGTATCCGTAACAAAGGAATTTAAGGTTACAACAACGGGAACCTGATATTTCTGTAAATTCTCAATGTGTTTTTCCAAATTCACGATTCCCTTTTTCAAAGCCTCCATATTTTCTTCGGAAAGCTCCGACTTAGGTACGCCGCCGTTGTATTTCAATGCCCGGACCGTAGCGACTAAAACAACACAGTCCGGTTTCAGTCCTGCCTTGCGGCACTTAATATCAAAAAACTTTTCAGCGCCCAAATCTGCACCGAATCCTGCTTCCGTTACAACAATGTCTGCCAGCTTCAATGCAGCCTTTGTTGCCCGGATGCTGTTGCAGCCATGGGCGATATTAGCAAAAGGACCGCCGTGAACAATAGCCGGCGTGTGCTCTAATGTCTGAATCAGATTCGGTTTCAGGGCATCCTTTAACAGTGCAGCCATTGATCCCACAGCATGAAGATCTTCTGCCGTAACCGGTGCTCCATCAACAGTATACGCTACAATAATTTTGGCAAGACGTCTTTTTAAATCCTGCATATCTTCGGAAAGACAGAGAATCGCCATAATTTCAGAAGCTACCGTAATGATAAAATGATCTTCCCGTACAAAACCGTCTAATTTATTGCCAAGTCCTACCACAATATTCCGAAGAACACGATCGTTCATATCCAGACAGCGTTTCCAGACAATCTGCCTGGTATCGATATTTAATTCATTGCCCTGCTGAATATGATTATCTAATAAGGCCGCCAGCAGATTATTTGCAGAAGTAATTGCATGAAAATCTCCTGTAAAATGCAGATTCAGATCTTCCATGGGAACCACCTGGGCATATCCGCCTCCGGCGGCGCCTCCTTTGATCCCGAAACACGGACCGAGGGAAGGCTCTCTAAGCGCCAGTACCGCTTTTTTATCCAAAAGTCCAAAAGCCTGCCCCAGACCGATGCTGGTTGTTGTTTTTCCTTCCCCGGCAGGCGTGGGATTAATTGCCGTTACCAATACCAATTTGCCGTCTGGATTCTCTGCTGTTTTTTTCAGCAACTCATCAGACAGCTTCGCTTTGTACTTTCCGTAAAATTCCAAATCATCCTGAGAAATATTAAGCTTTTCTGCAACTTCCTGGACAGGAAGCATTACGGCTTCCTGAGCAATTTCAATATCTGTTTTCATCTTTATATCCATTCCTTTCGTTTATAATTCTTGTTTATAGGGAACTCGATATGCTATTTTATTCTTCACCTCTTTTTTGGAACTTTGACATGTAGTACATTAGAATAGCCGGAGGTTTTTGTTTTTGCGGATACTTTTACATAAGAGCGTATTTTATAATAATAGGTTTTGCCGGCTTTGACATTACTGTCTGTCCATTTTAAGGTCTTATTTTTCTGAATGGTTTTTACCTTTTTGTATTTGCCTTTTTTGGAGGCTGCGCGGTATATGTAATAACCGTTTGCTTTGGAATCGCGTTTCCAGGACAGCTTTATTTTTGTCTTTTTGGAAAGAGCGGCTTTTTTTAGCTTTGGCTTTGCCAGCTTAGATCCTTCCAGGCCGCTGTCGGAGTTTTTGGCTGGCAGAGGGCATGGGGATGAGGGCATATTTTTGTATACCGGAATCTTGAATACGAAACGGTTGTTTAAGATGCCCATCTGAGCATAGCTTTTCTGCACGTTTTTTCCTTCGTTGTCTGCTGCCAGAAGATTTTGCATATACTGATGCCAGTACAGTCCGTCATGGGAAGCGTCGACGTCAAATTTTTGCAGGTAAAAGGTATCCTGTCCTTTGTAAATAAAATCGGAGGCTGTGGATTTGGCGCCGCCCTTTAATGCTTTGTAGCGGGTGTTCCAGCCTTTCGCTCTGGCTTCCCGCAAGCCGTTGCGGTATACCTCGTCTCCGACTCCTGAGGCTTTCCGGTTAAAATAATTATAATATCCTTTGTATCCGGGGTATTTGCCGGAGATCAGAGGTGATTTTCCATCTGCGCCCTGTTCCTGCCGGACACGGCTTGCAAGAAAATAAGGGCTTACCTTTAAGCTTTTTCCGATTTTCATAAACGCCTGGGCATAAGTGATTTTACCGCCGGAGCCGTCTTCTAACTTTTTATTTGACATAAACGTGCCGCTTAGGATTTTTTCTACGCCGGCCTTTTTCTGGTGTTTGTTGTAAACGAGCTGCTCGAATTGGAATATAGATTCTTCTGTCAGAAAATTCCGCGGGTCCAGGTAATATTTGACAATGGATTCGGAAGCCTGTACCCAGTCGGTGCCGCTTTTGATGATCCATTTTTTTGTGCCGGCATCGTAATCTTTGGGATTTTTAGATTTCCATGCATTTGGATGGCTTGTCTGCACCAGATTCCGGCTGTCTGCCATTTCTGCTTTCACTACATCTGACCAGTCCAGACCGGTATTCATAGGCACAAATACCCATTTGGGATGTGCATTAGCCAGCTTTTGAATAAACGGCCGATAGCTTTTTGGAAACGCATTTGCCTGAGCAGCGCCTTTGGCTGCACCGCGCCGGAAAGACAGCATCCATTGATCCAGCTGGTATTCGGACCGCCATTCGTCAAGGCGTTCGTCTTCCGTTATAACATAGTCGCTTAAGATATAGCCGCTGTATGCCTTGTCATGGACAGAATAGGTGATTTCAAACCAGAGTGCAAAATTGTCCCATATGACATCGGTTATTTCAGCCTGACTGCCGGATGTAAGGGTGTCTGAAGGATCTGCCTGTGGAGAGATTTCCGGATAAACAGGGATTTGGTCACTGCCGGTTAAGGTTCCGTATATTGCATAGTCCTGCACCAATTTGGCAAAAGCAGCTCTGGCCGGAGCGAAGTCGGATACGGTTTCGGTCTGAGACTGCAGCTCGCTGGCGTAGATTAGAGAGCTTACGCCATGGAAATTTGTGAAAAGGATAGCGGCTGCTAATAGGATTGCAGTTGGTTTCCGGTATTTTCTGAAATTTATCTTTCGATTCATTTCTCTCCTCCTACACACATTCTTCTAAATACTGTTCAAATTCTTCGGGAGACATCAGTACTTTTCTTGGTTTTGTTCCTTCTTCCGGTCCTACCAGTCCGGCCTCCTCCAGCTGGTCCATAATCCGTGCGGCCCGGTTAAAGCCTACTTTAAACTTCCTCTGAATCGAACCTATGGAACCTTTTTCACTTTCAATTAAAAATCTTCCTGCATCTTTAAACAGAATATCTTTGTCATCCGCTTTGTTGGAACCGTCTGAAATCGCAACGGTGCTGTTTTCCGACTGCTCCATTTTCTCCTGTACTTTTGCATTGTATTCCACGACGCCGTTTTCCTGTTTCAGAAAATCTACAACATCTGACACTTCTTTATCGGAGACAAATGCACCCTGCACCCGAAGTGGTTTCTGAAAATTCTGAGGAAAGAAAAGCATATCTCCTTTTCCCAAAAGCTTTTCTGCTCCCACCATATCTAAAATGGTTCTGGAATCTACGCCGGAAGTTACGGAAAAAGCAATTCTCGAAGGCATATTTGCCTTAATCAAACCGGTAATGACATTTACCGATGGACGCTGTGTTGCAATGATCAGATGCAGTCCTGCCGCTCTTGCCAGCTGTGCCAGACGGCAGATCGCCGTTTCCACTTCATGGGACGCCACCATCATCAGATCCGCAAGCTCATCTACGATAATCACAATCTGAGGCAGCTTCTGCGGTTTATTTTCATCTTCAATATCCTGAATCGATTCTATTTTTGCGTTATATCCCTTCAGATCACGGACGCCATATTCCGCAAATTTTTTATAACGGTCGTCCATTTCCGCGACGGCCCAGTTTAATGCTCCGGCTGCCTTCTTCGGATCGGTAACAACAGGAATCATCAGATGCGGAATTCCGTTGTAAACGCTCAATTCTACAACCTTTGGATCTACCATAATCAGCTTCACATCATCCGGATGCGCTTTATACAAAAGACTCATAATAATCGTATTGATACATACGGATTTACCGGAGCCGGTTGCACCTGCAATCAGAAGATGCGGCATTTTGGCAATATCGGTTACGATTACCTTTCCGGCAATATCTTTTCCGGCAGCAAATGCAATTTTCGATGTATTTTTCTGAAATTCTTCTGATTCGATCAGATCCCGGAACATAACGGCCACAGTTTCCTTGTTTGGTATTTCAATTCCGATGGCTGCTTTGCCTGGAATCGGAGCTTCCATACGAATATCCGCCGCAGCCAGATTTAATTTGATATCATCCGTAAGATTTACAATCTTGCTGACCTTTACCCCCATCTCCGGCTGAATCTCATACCGGGTTACCGATGGACCGCTGCTGACATTTAAAATGGTAACATTGACGCCGAAATTTTTTAAGGTTTGCTGCAGTTTCGTTGCCGTTGCCTGAAGATGCGCCTTGGAATCCCCCATGGCTTTTGAGCTTCCCTGTTTCAGCAGAGAAACCGGAGGGAAACGGTATTCCTGCGGTTCTTTCATAATTGCGGCGCCGCCCATTTCTGCTGCTGTCTGCGTGTTTTCTATACGTGTTTCCGGTTTTTCCTCCGGTGCAGGCTTTGGAGTCTCCTGTACCGGCGCAGTATCATATACTTCCGGTTCTGTCATCTGTTTGACATCTGACAGAATACCTTCTAAGAGGGCTGCATCTTCATATTCCGGTCTATCTTCATATGATGTATCTTCATATATCCGAATATCCTCATATTCCATCGGATTTTCTTCAGAAGGCGCCTCCGGTTCTTCTTCTACAGGTTCCATATAAATTTCAGGTAGTACAACATCTTCAACCGGTTCTTTTGGTGTAGCGGTAATGGGAATGCGCTCTCTTTTCTTGACTTTTGGAAAAGCCTTCTCCGGTTTTGGTTTGATCTCACTGATTTCATCGCCAAAGGAATCTTCCTCCTGCTGAATCGTTGTATCAAGCGCTACGCCGGATACTTTCTTATCCATACGTTTTAAGGCCCGTTCTTCCTCTCTTTTCTGCTGTTTATCATGAATACGCCTTGCGTCTTCTCTGGCTGATTCATAAATTTTCTTACTGCCCCGTTTCATGCCAAGCAGTGCCGAACGTTCTGTAATCAGTACAAGTGAAATAATCATTACAATAATATCAATCACATAGGAGCCGAAAATACCAAAATTCGGTACACAGAGCCATACGAAAACACCGCCTAACGCCCCGCCTCCTGTTTTGTGGACAGAGGAATTGGTATATGCTGTTTTTATCATTGCCGAGGACGCCATATGTGAATCCTGAATCAAAAGCTGGGAAAACATACAAATGGCGCAAAACAATAGAATACTGGCAATAAATTTAAAGATCGCAAAATGATTTTTTTTGTTTGAAATAAGAAAGCAGGAACCAACAAAAAGAATAACCGGAAATAGATACGCCATAACCCCGAACAATCCAAATGTAAATGCACTGGCCGTATTTCCTACTTTGCCACCGATTCCGAAATTGCTGACAAACAAAAGAATCGATACCGCCAGCAGAATCCAGAGCACGATCTCACTTTCGAAATCAAGTCCTTTGGATTTTCTGCGGCTGTTTTTCCTGCTGGTTGATTTCTTTGCCGAAGTCTTTTTTGTATTTCTCCGGCTTCGGGAATTTGTCTTTCCAACTGCCATAATTTCCTCCGTTACTTATGCCGCATAAAAATATCCGCCAATGGATACCAATCCGACAATCAGACAATAAACTGCAAAAATCGTAAATTTTCTCCTTCTTACGACAACAAGCATTGTCCGGATGCAAATATAGCCTATAACTGCCGCACACAAAACGCCTGCCAGATAACAGGCCCAGTCAGAGGATGCAACAGACAAGTCAGACATATCGGAAACTTTCAATACAACGGCGCCTAACACTGCCGGAATTGACATGATAAACGAATATTTTACTGCAAATTTACGATTAAAATTACTTAACAGACAGGCTGTTATTGTCGTTCCGGAACGGGATAACCCTGGAAGGATATATGGCTGTTTTGACCGGGGAAGAGAGGAAGATGACTGCCTTT
>CANODN010000110.1 GCA_947564765.1 uncultured Roseburia sp.
AGTATATTTCTATATTATTTTTGTCGCGCTTCAAACTCAGTCTTTACAATCGCAAATCCTGTTATCCCCCAGGGCAACCGGTATTTTGCATTTGCAAGGCTGTTTTCCATTTTATTTTACCACAAGAACCAAAAAAGAAAAGCAGAAAATTCAGGAATTCTACATTTTTCGCATGGCCGACATAAATTGATGCATCCCCGGAATGCACACCAGAAACGTAAGGATATCTGCGGCCGGCTGGGCAGCCTCCATACCAAAAACGCCAAACATTCGAGGCAGGAAAAAAATCAACGGCAGAAAAAAGATTCCCTGCCGGCAGGAAGCAAACAGGGTGGCCTTTACCGACTGTCCTACTGCCTGAAACGTCATATTACAGGCGATTCCCAGAGGAAGAAACGGCATAACGACGCACTGCATCCGCAGCGCCCAGACGCCGATTGCCGCAGCTTCTGCATCCTCCGGAACAAACTGCCGTATCAGCACGGGCGCAGAAAAGAAAAGCCCTGTGCCTATTACAGTCATTCCCACGGTTCCGGCAATCATCAGAAACCGGTACGCCTTATGCACTCTGTCATATTCTTTTGCGCCGTAATTGTATCCGGCCGCAGGCTGATACCCCTGTCCGAATCCGATCAGCACACAGTATACCAGCATAAATATTTTTCCGACTATGGACATTGCGGCAACCGCCTCATCTCCATAATATGCCGCAGCATGATTTAATGCCACAGATGCGGCACCGGAAAGTCCCTGCCGAAAAAGGGAAGGCATCCCGTTTCCGACAAATTCTTTGTATAAAGAAATATCTGCGGATATATGTTTCACAGAAAAACGAAGAATTGTTTTCTTCCGGAGAAAAAAAGAAAATAATATACCACAGCTAATGCACTGGCTGACTGCCGTGGCAATTGCCGCTCCCTGTATTCCCCAGTCAAATACAAAAAGAAACAACGGGTCCAGACCGATATTCAAAATACTGCCGATACCGATACCGATCATGGAAAGCTTGGTCTTGCCCTCTGCCCGCAGCAGATTATTCAGCACAAAGGAAACCGTCATGACCGGTGCAACGTAAAGGATATAACGGGCATAATTTACGGCATAAGGCAGGATCGTCTCCGTCGCCCCCAGCCAACCCATTAATTTCTCCAGAAAAAGCAAGCCGACGGCGCTTACTGCAATCCCTGCAGCCAGGGAAACAGCCAGAGCACAGGAGGCAGTCTGCTGTGCCTTTTCGTTTTCTTTTTTCCCGAGAAGCCTGGAAATGGTGCTGCCCGCTCCCATTCCCACGGTAAATCCCACCGCCTGAATCACTGTCATCAGGGAAAACACGATTCCTACGGCTCCTGCAGCCCTGGTTCCCAGTCTGGAAACAAAATAAGTATCCACTACATTATATATGGAAGATACCAGCATCGTAATCATGGTGGGAACCGCAAGGGAAGTCACTAATTTGGGAATCGGCGTTTTGATCATCTTCTGATATTGCGCATCATTCTTCTGCATTTCAATCACCAGCATTTTATAAAATAATAAAAGAACAGGTACTTATCGCCTGTTCTTTTACTATTTCCTTTTTTTATCACTTCTATACGCAGCCTCACTGCTTTGCATCCTCCCTGTCCGGATTCTGCTTTCTCGCTCTGCGAAAAGCCAGAAACCCTGCCAGATGAATCAAAATCAGAACGCCGTATACAATAATCAGACCAATGTGTGCGTATAATGCTTCTCCTTCTATGGCATATACACAAAATTGTATCAGCGGTGCCGTTATTACCGCCAGCCACAATAAGGACGATATGGTTTTTGCAATCCATGGTTTTTGAAAAAGCCATTCCACCCACGGTTCGTAACGAAACACTCTTGTCTTGGTATATTCTGCGAGATCCTCCAGCAGCTCCTCCACCTGTGCAAACTGCTTTCCGTTCTCTTCTTCCCGATGCACATACTCCAGATATGCATCCAGCTTTTCCGGCAGGATTTTCTCCTCCTGCAGTACCAGATCACACAAATCCATAGCTCCTTGCAGGTTTTCCATCTGCAGCCTTAATTCGGTTTTCTGTCTCTGCAAAACAACACGAAGCTCTGCCTCGCCGCAAAACAGCAGATAAATCGTTTCAATGGATATTCCCATTTTACGGTATAATAAAATCTGTTTCAACCGCTCTACATCTTCATCCGTATAATTCCGGTATTTGCTCTCTTCTTCCCGGATTGGTTTCAGCAATCCTTTTCTTTCGTAAAAACGGATGTTGCTTACATTCAATCCGGTCAGATCTGCCACTTCACTGATACGCATATTTGTTACCCCTTTCTGTAAGTTACCAGAACTATATACCCTGTAGCTGGTGCAGAGTCAAGGGGTTTTTGCTGTTTTTATTCGTTATCTACAGAAATAATCTTTTCCATCTGATTGGCCGGTCCTGTTTTCAGCACATTGCAGGCCTTGTATTCGTCGCTGTTGGTCAAAAGCACTGCAGCCATCGTGCTGTATCCCGCCGCTTTGATTTTTTCAATATCAAATGTCATAAGCTTTTGTCCTGCTTTGACCTTTTCTCCTTCTTTTACAAAAAGGGTAAATCCATCCCCCTTCATCTTCACCGTATCCACTCCGACATGGATTAAAACTTCCATGCCTCCCGGTCCGCTGATACCTATGGCATGGCGTGTTTCTGTCAAAGAAGAAACCTCTCCGTCAAAAGGAGCTGTAACTTCTCCCGTCTCCGGTTCAATACCGACGCCATCTCCCAGAACGCCTGACGCAAAGGTTTCATCCGGAATACGTTCTCTTGCAACAACGTTTCCTTTGATCGGAGCGTAAAGCGCCATTTCTTCATTTGTCTTATCTGCTGTAATTTCCTCTGTTTTTTCTGCTGCAGTCTGAACCTGCACTTCCTCGTCTTTATAGCCAAACATCCATGTCAGTGCAAAAGAAACACCTATGGAAATGGCCATCATCAAAATATACTGAACCGGCATATTCAGACAAAGCAGCACACCGAACAATCCGGTTACGCCTGTTCCGCTGGCACCAAGCTGTGTAATCGAAGCAAAGAGCGCGCCGCAGGCACCGCCGATACATCCGCAGACAAAAGGTTTAAAAAATCGCATGTTTACACCAAAAATAGCGGGCTCTGTAATTCCCATAAATGCACTGAATGCAGAAGGAAGCGCCATAGATTTGATTTTTTTGTTTTTTGTTTTTAACGATACTGCAAGAGTTGCCGCGCCCTGCGCCAGGTTTGCTGCGGATGCCAGGGGGAGCCAGTATGTAACACCGTACTGTGCAAGCTGTCCCACATCGATAATGGTATACATATGGTGTACACCTGCAACAACGGTCGGCGCATATAATGCACCCATAACAAAACTGCCAATGCCAAGGGGGAGTGCAATCAGCCATTGGATGCCGCTTATAATGCCGTTTTCAATTACTACAAATACCGGTCCGATGACGGAATAGGTCAGATAGCCTGTAGCAAATACGCTGACCAGGGGCGTCACAAACAAATCAAACATTTCCGGGACAATTTTATGCAGCTTCTTTTCAATGAAACACATAACCCATACGGCAATAATAACCGGAATGACATGTCCCTGATAACCGATTAAATCAACTTTATACAATCCAAACCATACACTTTGTCTGACATGAACGCCTTCTGTTGCAACGGTCCATGCATTCTGCAGATCCGGATGAATCATTAACATACCGATCACGGCTCCCAGATACGGATTACCGCCAAATGCTTTTGCGGCGCTGGTCGCAATCAGAATCGGCAGGAAGGTATAAGCCACATTGCTGAATAATTTTGCAAATACAAACAGGGAGCCTTCTGTATTCAATGACAGGAAACCGTTATTTACCATGAAATTCAATGCTTCCATGATACCCATGAGGAAACCGCTTGCTACGATAGCCGGAATAATCGGCACAAAAATATCTCCCAGCGTCTTGATCGCACGCTTAAAAATATTCTGCTGTGCCGCCGCTGCCTGTTTTACTTCTGCTTTTGTGGCTGCAGACAGTCCTGACACCTGCAGGAATTCATCGTAAACCTTGTTTACGGTTCCTGTCCCAAGAATAATCTGGAGCTGGCCCGAAGCAAAAAATACGCCTTTTACTCCATCAATGTCCTCAACTGCCTTGCTGTCGCACTTGTCGTTATCTACGATAACAAGACGCAGACGTGTCGCACAATGCGCTGCGGAAATCAAATTCTCTTTTTTTCCTACTTTTTCGTAAATTTGCTCTGCAACTTTTCTGTAATCCATAGTTTTCTCTCCTTCTATGCCTCATACGGCATTATTTTTGTTTTATTTTGTAATTTTAAAGAAATTCCTCCGCCTGTTCTTTAAAATAACACTTTCATACCATCATAAGCCGCTGTCATTCCATGCTCTTTGGCAAACGCCTCCAGCTGCTCATGCGTCATTTCCCCGTTATGGGAAAAGTGATTGATTACTTTTACGGTGCCGGAATCCACACACCCCCGCTCTTCCAGCAAATGAATAAAGGTAAGATCGTCTGGCAGCCCCATATGGTAGCCGTCAATCTGTTTTTTGCCCATCGTTGCGTCCAGCGAAACCAGATTATATGTATGGCTGAAAATACAATCCCATGCTTCCTCGCTTAAATTCATACCCGTGTCGTGTCCGTATAAAAGACAGGTTCCGTCTTTTTCAATAATATAAATCAGACAGGTTTCCCGTTTGTCATGATCGGCAGGAACCGGAATAATATGGAAGCCGTCTGCCGTAAAATCAGCAAAGGGCTTTAACCTGACAAACCGGACCGCCTCATCCAGCGGATGCACCTTGAAACGGTCAATCAAAACCGCATCATAAAATGCTTTTTCCACTGCTTCATTGCCGTATACATGCAGCATGCCTTTTGCATGATGCCCGAAATGCTCATGCCGGTGAATCAGCTCTACCGGAAAAAAATGATCCATATGGGAATGTGTCACCAGCAGATGCTGCACCTTTCCCAGCTGCAGCGAATAATTCAGGGCATGCGTATAGGTGTCTGGCGGAAAATCAATCAGAAGCTTCTCATCGATAAGCGCCTGTGTTCTGGTACGCAGCTCCTTCCCACCGACCTCTCTTGCTCTCCGGCAAATATCACAGCTGCAGAATAAGGCCGGCCATCCTTCTGCTGCCGCAGTTCCCAAATACTGTATTTCCATAATTGCCTCCTTCCTGTCACATGCAGATATCATATTTTGTCACGTTAATGCAGGCCCTTCCATCGGTGTCAAAAACAATTTCTTCTGCTTCCATTGGGGTATGGAATACCGATGACATTACCTTTTCTCCGTCATTGACAAATATCTCAGCCGAATACCGGTCCAGCAGAAGACGCAGCCTGAGAATCTTTCTCCCGCCTTCCTCCGCAGCTGGTTCTGCTGTCATTTTCCTGCGGCAGACCACATCACGCACCAGACCGGAATGCGTTCTGTCTATTGTCAGGCACTTTCTCGAATGATTGTATTGCAGCAGCATCTCATATTCCTCATTCTTGGCAAAATGAACGGTAAAATGACGAAAATCAAATTCTGTAACTTCCACCTGCAAATCAATCACTCTACCGCAGACGCCTTTTAAAATCGTCTCGCCTGAAATTTGTTTTTCTGTGTATTCTACCCTGTTTCTGCGGTATGCTTCCAGCTCCCGGACCGGACTCTGATAAATCCTTCCGTCTTTTAACGTCAATTCCCGGGGGATGGTCATCATTCCCGACCAGTCCAGAAAATCCTTCATAAATCCCGCATCCCACGACTGCATCCAGCCGATCATGATCCGCCTTCCGTCCTCGGTCAGCAGTGTCTGGGGTGCATAAAAATCCAGACCATAGTCCGCAGATGTAATTTCTTCCCGTTCAAACCGATGTACCTTTTTATCATAGCTCCCATAGATAAACATAGAATTGTTGCCGTTATGGAATTCGTATCCCACCGCCCGCATATCCTGGGGCGATACCAGCAGGATCTGCTTTCCCCCCAGAGGAAAGAAATCCGGACATTCCCACATTTTCCCGTATTTCCCACGGCTTTTGTCTAACACGCTTAAAAATTCCCAATGTTCTAAGTTCTCAGACCGGTACAAAAGAACCTGCCCGTATCCATCCCCTCCGCGGCTGCCGGCCACCAGATAATAGCCGTCCTCTTCTGCAAAAACCCTTGGGTCCCGGAAATCTTCCGTGCTGCTCCCTTTTGGAAGCATACTTCCGTCAATCACCGGATTGCCCTCGTACTTGCAGTAATCCAGTCCGTCTCCCTTCGCCATACACTGCACCTGGCGGTAATCATGCGAGCCGTCCTCCCGATAGCGGTCAATGACTCCCGTATAGAAAAGCACATGTGCTCCATCCACTTCTAAGGCACTTCCGGAATAACAGCCTCCGGCATCATAACTTTGATCCGGCGCCATTGCCATTGGCAAATAATCCCACTTTACAAAATCACTGCTCTTACAATGTCCCCAGTGCATAGGTCCCCACGCATTGCTGAACGGATGATATTGAAAAAACAGATGATACTCCTTTTTGTAAACAGAAAATCCGTTGGGATCATTCATCCAGCCCATGGGAGCCGACAAATGGTACACCGGCCTGCTTTCTGCAGAAATTTCTGAAATTCCCTTCTCTTCAATTTTCCTGGCCTTGTAAAGCCGGCTGCTGCTTTCTCTTTCCATGCTGACTCCCTTCCCGGAACGTGTTTGAAAAATGATTTCTGCGGAAATGGTTTCTCAAACACACGCTCATGATACCATAGGATAACCAGTTACATTATCGGTTAAGTAACCGGTTACTTTACGGGTATACTAGCATGCTTTTCTTTTGTTGTCAATATGTTTTTTCAAAAAAATAACCGGTT
>CANODN010000111.1 GCA_947564765.1 uncultured Roseburia sp.
TTGCCGGAAAAACTGCCGTTCATTCTGGACGGTATTTATGAAGACGGAAAAGGGGAAATCATTATGAAAACATCAGATAATATGGCAAGAGCTGCACAGGCTTACAAGGATGGTGAGAGAGAAGCGTTTGCCGAATTATACGAACAGTCTTACCGTTATCTTTACGCTTGCGTCATGCATGTTGTAAAAAACGAAGAAGCAGCACAGGATATGCTGCAGGAAACGTATCTGGAAATTGTAAAAAGCATCGGGACATTAAAGGAAACAGAGAATTTTTTGAACTGGGCGGCGGTTATTGCAAACCGTAAATGCTTTGCTTATTTAAAGAAAAACAAAAAACTTCCGGTGGAGGACGCGAACGGAATGTTTGAGGAAATTCCGGACGATGTGGCGATGATTCCGGAAGAGCTGATGCAGGATCGGGAAAAGCAGCGGCTCATACGGGAAATCATTGACAGTTTAAGCGATATACAGCGTCTGTGCGTTATCGGATATTATTACAATGAGCAGAGCCAGGAGAGACTTGCGGAAGAATTTGGCGTTCCTGTCGGCACGGTCAAATCCCATCTGAGCCGTGCAAGGGCAAAAATCAAGCTGGCGGTAGAGGAACTGGATGTAAAGAAAGGAACAAGGCTTTACAACGTTGCGCCGCTTATGCTGGCGCTTTTGGAGGAGGAAGCCGCATCTTGCGTCATAAAGCCGCTGTCTGCCGCGTTTGCGGGCGTCGCGGGAGCGGAAACGGCAGGGAAAGTTTCTTTTCTTGGAAAACTAAAGGCCGCATGGGCAAAGCTGTCCGCCGGAGCAAAGGCAAAAGCGGCTGTGGGAGCCGCGGCGGTTTGTACGGCAGGAATTGCGGCCGCAGTTATTTTTTCAGGGCCGAAAACAGAGCCTCCCGTTATATCCGAAGAAACGAAGCAGCTTCTTGACCAGGTCATGGAGATTTGCCAAACAGGAAATTACGAAGAACTCTGCAGACTGGATTTTTCTGTGGCAGATCCGAATGGGGAAGATTATCAGGGGACGAATGATATTTACTGTCATGACGAGAATGGAGAGGTGATTTCGAGTCTGTTACATTCTGATAAGGACGGTGTCAAATCCTCCTGGTACTATGACGGAGAAAGCCGTACATTAAAGGAAACACATACGGGTTACGGAATCTGTATCAGTAATTATTATTTTGCAGTCGGACAGTTTGAGAACGGACAGGCAGAAGGGAAAATCGTTTCCTTTGAGGTGAGCATTTGTAATGACGAGGCCGTTGAAAAAAATCCGGATCTTGTCGGTATGGATGAAACAATTGTGCTTTTGTCAGAAGCGAATGCAGAGAACGGGACGCTCGTGGGAGAAGCTTCCAGAACAAGGTACAGGCTTGATGCATCCGGTCAGCCTTATATATACTACAAAATTACCGGGAACGTGATTCCGGCTCAGTTTCAGCCAAAAAACCAGTATCCAAGGCTCTTCTATTTTGATGGCAGGACAGAATTTTTTGAAGACATCAGCGAAGCGAGAACATATACGTTTTATTTAAAGGCCGGCGGCATTGACCTGGAGTATTATCAAAGTTTCGGAAGGGAAAATACGGATGAATATACCAGGCTGCGCACCTTATTAAGAAATGACATACCGCTGGAGCAGCAGAAGTGGTTTTGGCTCAATATAGACAGTGGGTTATTTGATTTGGATTCGATGGAGATATTAGAAGAGAATCTGGGACAGGAGAAATCATTATGAAAACATCAGAACAACTGGCAAATGCCGTAAAGTCTTACCAGGCCGGCGACAAAGAAGCGTTTGCCGAATTATACGAACAGTCTTACCGCTATCTATACGCCTGCGTCATGTACGTCGTAAAAGATGAAGAAACGACGCAGGACATGCTGCAGGAAACATATTTGGAGATTGTAAAAAGCATCGGTACATTAAAGGATACGGAAAATTTTCTAAACTGGGCGGCGGTTATTGCAAACCGTAAATGCTTTGCTTATTTAAAGAAAAACAAAAAACTCCCGGTGGAAGATGCTGACGGGATGATTGAGGAAATCCCGGATGATGTGGCGCTGATACCGGAAGAGCTGATGCAGGATAGAGAAAAGCAGCGGTTGATACGGGAAATCATCGACAATTTAAGCGGTATGCAGCGACTCTGTGTCATCGGCTACTATTACAATGAGCAGAGTCAGGAGAGCCTTGCGGAAGAATTCGGCATTCCCGTCGGCACGGTTAAATCCCATCTAAGCCGTGCAAGGGCGAAAATCAAGCTGGCGGTGGAGGAGCTGGATGTAAAGAAAGGAACAAGGCTTTACAACGTCGCGCCGCTTATGTTGGCGCTTTTGGAGGAGGAAGTCAGAACCTGCATCATAAAGCCGCTGTCCGTCGCATTTGCAGGCGCAGCAGGTGCGGAAACAGCAGGGAAAGTTTCTTTTCTTGGAAAACTAAAGGCCGCATGGGCAAAGCTGTCCGCCGGAGCAAAGGCAAAAGCGGCTGTGGGAGCCGCGGCAGCCGGTACGGTAGGGATCGTGGCGGCAGCTGCATTTTTGGGACCGAAGCCGGAAACGATTCCTATTTCGGAAGAAACGAAGGAATTGCTGGATCAGGTTTTACAGATTTGCGGGGAAGGTGATTACGAAAGACTCTGCAATTTGGATTTTTCCATGGCGGATCCGGAATATGATTATCCAGGGACAAATGTCATTTACTGCCATGACGAGAACGGCAAGTCTGTTTTGGGCCAGTTTCATTATAATGACGATGGCAGATTGTCCCATTCCTGGTATTATGACGGAAAGAGCCGCAGGCTGAAGGAAACGCTTACCGGTTATGGAATGTTTATCCGTGGCCCATATTTTGCAGTCGGATGGTTTGAGGATGGACAGGCAGTGGGAAATATGGTTTCTTTTCAGGCAAGAGTATATAATGATGAGTCCGATGAAAAGAATCCGGATCTTATGCGTGGTATGGACGATGTTATAATATTTCTGACAGAAGTAAATGTGGAAAACGGAATTCCTGCAGGGGAAGCTTCCAGAGCGACATACCGACTTGATGCGGACGGTCAGCCTTATCTGAGGGATAGAACGATCGGAAATGTTGTTCCGGTTCGTGATCAGCAGGGAGATGCACATCTGGTTGAGCTTTATTTTGATGGCAGAGTAGATTATTTTGAGGACGCTGGTGAACCGGAAAACTATACGTTTTATCTGAAAAACGGCTGTATTGATCCGGAGCATTACCGAAGCCGGGACGGGGAGTGGCTGGATGAAAACGGCAAGCCCGTGGGAACAGTGTGGAATATGAGGCCGGGTGAGCGGCAGCGCAATTTTTGTCTTATAACGGACAGTGAGATGTTTGATCGGGAATCGTTGGAAATGATAGAAATACAAGAATAAGCGTTATCTGCAAGGGCGCATGGCATATGCCATGCGTCTTTTTGTTGCTATGCATCCGGAAGAAGCTGCCGGTGGCAGGTTCTGTAGGTGGTTTTAAAAATTTTTTTAAAATTTGCTGCAACCTTTTTGCCAAAACCGCTCTCTATATAAACAGGAACCAAAAATGTAGTAATACGCAGAAAGGGGGCATGATATGGAAATGGAACCGATGAAACATTTGGCCGAAGAGATACAGGAGGAGCTGGAGAATATCGAAAATGTGCTGCAAATGCTGGAATTGTCTTTGGACATGAATGAAGACCAGGAGGCGGTTCGAAGAAGCGTGCGGATTGTCCGAAAGATGATTCGCGGATTATCGGATCGTACCGCATCTGGATTTCAGGCGTTGTCTTTTGAAAATGGTGCAATAAATTGTTGAAAAAAGCATCAATAAGTAGTATGTTATACATATTGAATTAAAATACTACTTTTAGAATTTTTTGTAAAACAGAGAAGGAAAAGAAAGTAAAAGTAGAAAAATAAGGAATTCTTATGGGAGAGATAGGAGGAAAACAAGATGAAAAAAGGAAAAAAAGCACTTTGTATCTTATTGGCAGGGGCATTGCTGTTCCCATCAGCCGGCACGGCATATGCAAAGGAAAAAGCGTCGCAGGAAACCATGGAGAGTGTGGATGTGGCAGAATTGGATATTGATCCGGTCGGAGCGGCAGGAGAGGAAACGGACCCGGCGAATTTTAAAACAAGCGGAACGGACGATAATCTTGTGATTGAAAAATATAACGGATCGGCAAGTGTTGTGGATATCGGATTAGTTTTTGAAGGGAAGACGGTTACGAGTATTAAAGCGGGAGCATTTTGTGAAAAATCAAGTCTGACAAAAGTCGTGATTCCCGCCAGCGTCGTAACGATAGGGGGTGCAAATACTTGGCGCAGTGCTGCATTTGCTAACTGCAGTTCCCTTAGGACAGTAGAAATAAAAGAAGGCAGTGCTTTGACAAGCATAGGAGGATATGCTTTTTATGGATGCGAGAGCCTGACGTCGATGGAACTTCCCGCCGACGTCGCGGTAATTGACGAACGCGCGTTTTCTGGCTGCAATAAACTTAAAACAGTCACTTTTGCGGGAGACAGCACTTTGGAAAGCATAGGAGAATATGCTTTTTATAACTGCACCGCTCTGGCTTCGTTTGCGATTCCTGAAACGGTGGAGGATATTGGAAGAAATGCATTTGATAGATGTTCCAGTCTGACTTCTGTCACAATTCCCGCGGGCATTACAGCAATCAATGATCGAACTTTCTTTCGTTGCAGCAAGCTTCGGACAGTTACTTTTGCGGAAAACAGCACTTTGGAAAGCATCGGGGAGTACGCTTTTAATGACTGCTCCAGTCTGACAGCAGTCGAATTTCCTGCAAGTCTTGCCACAATTGGAGATCAGGCCTTTGATTCATGCAGTGTACTTGCCAGAGTGACGTTTCCGGAACAGTCCACGCTGACATCGATCGGTGCATATGCTTTTTGGCATTGCAATGCTCTTTCTTCCGTTGCGTTTCCGGAATCGCTGCTGTCTGTGGGGAATGAAGCATTTGCATCCTGCAGTCAGCTTTCGGAGCTGTCATTTCAGAATCCGAATACCACACTAAACAAGATTTTCGGTAACTCCGTAAACAAAAATGTAGTGATCAAAGGCGAGCCGGGCGGTTCGGTGGCGCAGTTTGCCGAGGATAACAATATCCGCTTCAACCGCTTTTTAAAAAGTCTGTCTCTAAAAACCCTGCCGGTAAAAACAGAATATTTTTACGGAGAAACATTTAATGCGGCGGGCATGGAGCTGTCAGCAGAATATGAGTCTGACACGGAACCGAAAACAGAAGTTCTGAATGCGGCAACAATTGAAAACACCGCTGTCATTACGGGCTTTAACAGCCAAAATGCCGGAACGCAGACAGTGACGGTATCTTACGGCGGAAAGTCGGTCCGGTTTGACGTATCCGTCTATTATAATATGGAAAAAGTCAGCATCAGCGCGAACGGAAGCGGTTACAATAAAAGTTATCCATATACCGGATATCCCGTTGAGCCGGAATTTTCTCTAAGATCCAGTGAAAGTGGTGTCACCCTCGCGGCAGGCTCAGATTATGAGCTGTCGCTGGCGGAAAATCATACCGACGTCGGAAAAGTGACGGCAAAATTTAACGGAAAAGGGTTGTACAAAGGCGAACAATCTTACGAATATGAAATTACGCCCCGGTCAATGAGTGACAATGATATTTCCGTAACTGTTTCGGATATGGGTTATACCGGCGAGCAGCTTCGTCCGGTTCCGGTTGTATCTTATGCCGGAGTGGCATTGACGGCAGGAAAGGATTATCTGGTTACTTACGGCACAAACGTGGAAGTAGGAACCGGCAGGGTTAATATTGAGGGACAGGGCAATTTCAGCGGCAGCGTTTCCAGATCCTTTCAGATTACGCCGAAAGACATAAAAGAGCTGACCATCAAAGATATTGCGGATCAGTATTATACAGGGTATGAAATCCGTCCGGTGGTGCGTGTGGAAATTGACGCGTATACGCCATTAACACTGAATGTCGATTACACGGTCAAATACCGCAATAATACAAAAGTGGGAACGGGCTATGTCTTAATTGAGGGACGGGGCAGGTATACAGGCAGCGTGGAAAAGTCCTTTAAAATTATTAAATCCACACAGGGTGGCGGATCGCAAAAAGGCGCGACCTATACCGTAGGGGCTTACAAATATACTGTGACCGGAGCATCAGAGGTGGCCTTTGCAGGCCTGAAAAGCGACAATACGAAAAAAGTGACGATCAATGCCACCGTGAAGATTGCAGGCAAAACGATGAAGGTGACTTCCGTTGCGGATAGCGCCTTATATGGAAAAAATAAAGTTACAAAAGTTGTAATCGGGAAAAACGTTAAGAAAATCGGTTCCTCTGCGTTTGCATACTGCTCTAAACTCAAAACAATTCAGGTGAAATCGACGAAGCTTACAAAGGTCGGCAAAAATGCATTGAGCGGTATCAAGGTAAAGGCAAAAATCAAAGTTCCGGCAAAGAAGCTGTCCAAGTATAAAAAGGTGTTTAAAAATAAAGGACAGAGCAAGAGCGTGAAGATTACGAAATAATGTAACGATTCAGCCTTATGGACTTTGCAGTAAGTGCAAAGTCCCGGGCTGAGCAGGTTGCTTTTTAGGTGTTGACATTTCTTTTTTTTGCGTTAAAATAGTTCTAAAATGAACAAAAAGGAGACGGGTTATGATCCCCATAAATATTCTGGAGCATCAGAATGCGGTAAAAACACTTTATTCGAAATGTGTAGAAGAGATTTGCCAAAAATATGATATTACCCATATTTTTCCGCCCATCATCATCTACAGCCGCTCTGCCAACCCATT
>CANODN010000112.1 GCA_947564765.1 uncultured Roseburia sp.
AAAAAATACCATAACTATATGCCAAAACGGCAGGCTGTAAACCAGTAGTATAAGAATTAATCAAAACAAATAACGGCTCATCGGAAAGCAGGCCGGTACATAGTTTGAGAAATGCATGGATGGACTCTTCCATTTTCCAGATTTCTCCTTTGGGACCTCTTCCATAAGAAGGGGGGTCCATAATAATTGCATCATAATGATTCCCTCTGCGGATTTCCCGCTCCACAAATTTCACACAGTCATCCACTAACCAGCGGATCGGAGCATCCTGTAATCCACTGGCTGCTGCATTTTCTTTTGCCCAGGTCACCATACCCTTTGATGCATCCACATGTGTCACGCTGGCGCCGGCCGCCGCTGCCGACAGCGTAGCACCACCGGTATATGCAAACAAATTCAGCACCTTAACCGGACGGTTTGCATTTTTTATTTTATCGGCACACCAGTCCCAGTTCACGGCCTGCTCCGGAAACAATCCGGTATGCTTAAAGCTAAACGGCTTTAATTGAAATGTCAGGTTCCGGTAATGAATATTCCACTGCCTCGGCAGATCAAAAAACTCCCATTCTCCGCCGCCCTTTGCACTGCGGTGATACTGCGCATTTTTATGTTTCCAGCCTTTTTCTGATCGTTCTGTATTCCAGATCACCTGAGGATCCGGCCGTACCAGAATATACTTTCCCCAGCGCTCTAATTTCTCTCCGGCAGAACAGTCAATGACTTCATACTCTCTCCAATTATCTGATAACCACATATGGATTCCTTCCCAAACTTCTTATTTCAGTGCATCAATTGCCGCTGCAAGGTGCGGGTTTTCTGTTTCATGAAACCGTCCTTCATCCGCCGCCTTTGCAAGCTCTGGATCGATCGGCAGTTTTCCAAATACCGGAACGGAAAGCTCTGCAGCCGCTTTGTCTACCTGGCTTTCTCCGAAAATCTTCATTTCCCTGCCGCAGTCCGGACATTTTATATAACTGAAATTCTCCACGATTCCAAGTACAGGAATATGCATCATCTCTGCCATATTGTAAGCCTTTTTTACAATCAGCTGAACCAGCTCCTGCGGAGAAGTTACGATAATAATTCCATCTACCGGAATCGACTGGAACACAGTCAGCGGCACATCTCCGGTTCCCGGAGGCATATCCACAAACAGATAATCCAAGTCACCCCAGTTTACATCCGTCCAAAACTGTTTGACAGCTCCGCCGATCACCGGACCTCTCCAGATCACCGGCGCTTCTTCGTCATCCATAAGAAGATTGATGGACATAATCTTTGTGCCATCTTTTGCAGGCATGGCAAAGATCTCATCATCCGTTCCGTATGCAGGCCCATGCAGACCGAACATTTTGGGAATAGACGGACCTGTAATATCCGCATCCATAATTCCGACTTCATAACCTGCTTTTCTCATAGCGACTGCAAGGGATGCTGTTACAAATGATTTCCCTACACCGCCTTTGCCGCTGACAACACCGATTACCTTTTTCACCGAAGAAGACGGATTGATCGGCTCTATCATACTCTGTGGATTGTTTTTGGAAGAGCAGCCTTCACAGCTTTCTTTTGTACAACTTGAAGCACTGCTGCATGTACTATTTTCTGGCATATTTGATTCCTCTTTTCTGCATTTTATTTTAGAGCATGTCCAAAAATTACTTTCTGATACACACAAGAGCGTGTCTGAAAATTATTTTCCAACACGCTCTTGTATTATAATACGAATCCCTGTTTATACGCAAGACTTCTCTTTATTCTTTTAACGCTGTCTGAAGTGCTTTTGAAATGGCACTTCCTACAATAAAGCATACCACTGCCTCAACCACTCCGTTGATTCCTACAAAGGCAATGACAAAAGCCAGGGCATTGGAAGCTCCCATGGACTCTGCCAGTCCCTGAATGTAATCTGTCCTGTAAAAAAACAAAATCAGGCTTCCCATAAAAAAGAAGGTATTTAACAATGGACCCATCAGGTTTGCAATAACAACAGAAACTTTACGAACAGCTGCAGCCTTCTGTAATCCCTGATAAATCAATCCGGTAAGGAATCCCATCAGCACCCTGGATACAACACAGACTACAAAGGTAGAAAGAGGATTGATTCCAAGCAGAACTGCACCAAAAGGACTCATCCCAAAACACTGAATAAAACTGGTGATTCCAAATACTGCTCCCAAAACTGCTCCTGCCGCCGGTCCCAATGTCACAGCTCCCACTGTAACCGGAACAACAATCAGAGTAATCTCCAATCCAAATGTCCGAATATAACCGATCGGAGTAAATGCCAGCAATACAATAATTGCCGTTAACAATGCCATTTCTACAAATTGTTTTGTTGAAAATTTTTTCTTTTCCATAAACATATCCTTTCTTTTTTTCGGTTGCGGATTCCGGCATAAAAGGTGCCGGAAATATTATGCCATACGGAGAAAATCGCTCCAGGCAAGGTTGCCAGCGGATTTGCAGCAAAATTAGCTGTTGCAAGGGAAATTGCCAGTCCGCTGTTTTGCATTCCCACTTCGATTCCGATTGCAGTCACTTTTTCTTCTTCCAGCTTTAAGCATTTTGCAGCTGCCGTCCCAAGCAGCAGGCCAATACCATTGTGGATTGCTACTACGATCATCACAAGAGCTCCTGAGGTTACAATCTTTTCGGCATTGCTTCCAACAATTCCGGAAATGATCATCACAATTGCAATGACGGAAACCAGTGGCAGAAAATCCCTGATTTTATCAATCTGCTTCGGAAGCAGCCGATATAACAAAATCCCTGCCAAAACCGGAAGCAGTACCACTTTAACTACGGACATCATCATAGTGAGCAGAGATACCTCTACCCAGGAACCTGCCAGAAAATAAACAAGTACCGGAGTACAAAGAGGTGCCAAAATAGTAGAGACAATGGTCATCCCCACAGACAAAGGCACGTCTCCGCCTGCCACATAGGTAATGACATTGCTTGCCGTCCCGCCCGGACAGCAGCCCACCAGAATCACGCCAAGCGCCAGATCGGCAGGCAGATGAAACACCTTAGCCAGCGCAAAGGCTGCAAGAGGCATTACCGTAAACTGAAGCAGGCATCCGATCAGCAGATCCTTCGGCCTGGTAAATACGATCCTGAAATCCTCCGCCTTAATGGTAAGCCCCATTCCAAACATGGCAACCCCCAAAAACACTGTCGTATAATTGGTTGCCCAGGAAAATCCTCCCGGATAAAAAAATGCAATAACAGAAAAAACAATGATAATCACTGCTATATTATCTGACATAAAACTGCATATGCTTTTCATTCGATTCATTCTATTTCCTGCCCTCCTTTCTTTGTTTCTGATTCCATATATCATACAGACGGTCAAGCAGTGCGTCTGCACAGGCTTCCTTCGTCAGCATACCAAGATCCTCCTCTCTGTCTTCTGTGATCAAAACAAGATGATTGGTATCTGCGCCAAATCCTGCTCCCTGCTCCCGTATACTGTTTGCCGCGATCATATCTGCATGCTTCTTTTGCAGCTTCGCCCTGGAATTTAAGAGAACATGCTCCGTTTCCATAGAAAACCCACAGATACACTGATCCTCTCGTTTTCTCTTTCCAAGCTCTGCTAAAATATCTTTGGTACGCTCCAGCTCCAACAGCAGTGTACCCTCCCGCTTCTTCGTCTTCTCCGGATTTACTTCTTTTGGACGATAATCTGCAACTGCTGCCGCTTTGATGATCATATCCTGTTCTTTACACCGGTTTATAACCTCCTGATACATTTCTTCGGCTGTCGTAACAGAAACGCCGCAGACTCCTTTCGGAAGGGCAAGGGAAACCGGTCCTGTTACGAGTGTTACCTCTGCTCCCCGTTTTTTCGCCTGCTCTGCAATCGCATATCCCATTTTTCCTGTGGAATGATTGGTAATAAAACGGACTGGATCTAAATTTTCTCTGGTAGGTCCTGCCGTAACCAGAATTCGCAGCCCCGCCAGATCCTGTCTGCCCTTATCCTGCTCATCCTCTGTCAGTCTTTTTAAAATCGCTTCTACCAATACCGATTCCTCCGGCAGTTTTCCGATTCCTGTCGCATCACATGCCAGACGCCCTGTGCCGGGTTCTATAAGCGTATAACCAAACTTCTCTAATCGTCTGATATTATCCTGTACAATCGGATTCTGATACATATGGGTATTCATGGCAGGAGCAATCATAACCGGACAGGTGGCGGCTGCAACTGCAGAGGTCAAAAGATCATCTGCGATTCCGTTTGCTATTTTTCCCAAAGCATTGGCCGACGCAGGTGCGATCATCATCAGATCGGCTGTCTGCCCCAATGTAATATGATGTATTTCAACAGGTGTCCTGCGCGTAAAGGTATCTGTTAAACAGGGATTTTTCGTCAATGTTTCAAAGGTGACCGGTGTAATAAACTGTGCCGCGTTCTCTGTCATAATAACATGCACATCACAGTGCTGCTTCACCAGCATACTTGCCACATTTGCCATTTTATAAGCGGCGATACTTCCGGTAATGCCAAGCACTACCTTCTTCCCCGTCAGCATACGACTCCTTCCGGCATCAACGCTCCATGCTTTTCATAATGGACCACGGAAGTAATCTGATTTTTTTCATCCACAAAGACGACCTTCGGCGGATTTTCCTTTATCTCTTCCTTTGTCATCTGTGCATAGCTCATAATAATCACTTTATCTCCGGCAGACACCAACCGGGCTGCCGCTCCGTTCAAACAAATAATCCCGCTGTCCGCTTCTCCGGCGATTACATATGTTTCAAACCGCTCTCCGTTATCTACATCTGCAATCTGAACCTTTTCATATTCCACAATTCCTGCCGCCTCCATTAATGTTTCATCAATGGTAATGCTGCCTACATAATTTAATTCTGCCTGGGTAACAATGGCGCGATGAATTTTGCTTTTTAAAATTTCAAGCGTCATGATTTTCACTCCTTATACTTCCATGATAAAATTATCAATCAAACGGGTAGTCCCAATGAAAACGGCCATTGCCACAAGAACTCTGCCCTCCGCTTTTTCAATGGTCTCAATACTGTCCGCATCCACCATTTCCACATAATCAATTTTTGCCATAGGCTCAGCCTCTATCATTTCTTTCATTTCATCTAAAATAATACCCGCATCCCGCTCGCCCTGCTTCATCCGCGCTTCGCCATGGAATATCGCTTTGGAAAGCACCAATGCGGCTTTTCTTTCTTCTTCACTTAAATAAGTATTTCTGGAGCTTTTGGCAAGGCCGTCTTCCTCCCGAATAATCGGACAGCCTACAATTTCTATATTCATATTCAAATCCCGCACCATACGGCGGATCACTGCCAGCTGCTGCGCATCCTTTTGTCCGAAATAAGCCCGATCCGGCGTTACAATGTGAAATAATTTACAGACAACGGTACAGACTCCCCGAAAATGTGTCGGTCTGCTCTTTCCGCACAAGCCTGCGCTCACCTCTTTGGCTTCTACATAGGTAGAGAAATCCGATGCATACATTTCATCCGGCTGTGGATGAAAAATCAAATCTGCTCCCGCTTTCTCACAAAGCCTTTTATCTTTCTCAATATCTCTTGGATATGTGGATAAGTCTTCATTTACTCCAAACTGAATCGGGTTGACAAAATCACTGACAACAACTCTGTCATTTTCTTCCACCGCCCTTAGGATCAGGCTTTCATGACCTTCATGCAAAAACCCCATAGTAGGCACTAATCCTACGGATAATCCCTGTTTTCTCCATGCTCCAATACACTCTCTGACTTCTTTGATTGAACCTGTGATCTGCATAATTCCTCCCTTTCCGTTTGTCAGATAATATTTCCTGCACACAAATGCACCTGCAAAACCTGCTGCCTGCAGCTTCTTTCGGATGCATGACAACAAAAAAAGTCCGGACTTCTCCTGTCCAGACATACGATAAAAATCCCGATACAAAAAAGCCTTCTGCCATCAGCCTTCCTGCATATGAATACTGCTAAAATGTGCCGCCCATACGGTGCAGCCATCTTTCATAAGAATTCATTTCCATTCACTTGTATGCTCTGGTACAGTTCCTTAGGATACCGTCCATTCAAATAATATGTAACAGTTCAGACAATCGGATTACCTTGTCTAAACTGCTACAATAGTAACATACCATTTTCAGAAATGCAAGAAAATATCATTCCGTTTCTTCGATTTCCTCTGTCTCCGGCAGCTCCTCTGCCAAATCTCTTTGTTCCAAAACCTCATTCATTTCTTTTCCGATCTTGTAAAACATATGCAGGCCAAATCCAACCAGCCCTGCTCCAATAACTAAAAATGCCACAGCGCCGATCATCACTGCTACATATTCTCCGCCCGCACTATCCGCACGGTTTTTGAACACTTGATACGCCATATATACAAGATAAAACCCGGCCATGACATAAAGTGCACTTCTTCCTCTGTTTTTCATGTTTTGATTCATAAGATACTCCTCTGAAAAAACGGAATGCCATGGATTCCATATGGACTCCATGGCATTCCAGATAACTCATATATGCATATGAAATAAAGTTTAACACCAGATCATAAAATTATTTACGAGCCAGGTATTTTCTCATATCAATTGCACATGCTACAAGGATAATTGCACCCTTGATGATGTACTGTAAGTTCTGGCTGATGGATAAGAAAATCAGCGCCTGGAAGATAATACGTAAGATAAATACACCAAGTACAACGCCGCTGATCTTACCGGTACCACCTACGAAAGATACACCACCTCTATATGCCCAAACACATTTCAGACCGCTTTGTTTCGTAGAGCAACAGC
>CANODN010000113.1 GCA_947564765.1 uncultured Roseburia sp.
TTCAGTTTGGATTTATCCAAACCGATTGATCTGGCTATCCACGTTGAGAGTGATGAGGCAGACATTCTGGAGGCTTTAGATCCCTATCTTGTAAAATAATAATAATGATCCGATGAAGAGTTCTGCGAAAGCGGAACTCTTTTTCTGTAGATCTATTCTTCCTCCGATGTAACCTCAATTACCTCTGCCGTTTCCAGCGCTTCTTTCATCAATTCTTCTATTTTTTCCGAAAGCCTTTGCTCCGAGCGTTCTATCACCTTTAAATTCGGTTTTGTCACCGGATGCTTTGCCACAAAAATCGTACAGCAGTCTTCATAGGGCAGAATGCTGGTTTCATAGGCGTCTATTTTCTCGGAAACAGCAATGATTTCGTTTTTGTCGAATCCGATCAGCGGACGGTAGACCGGCATCGTGCATACCGCATTAGTCGCCGCCAGGGACTGCATCGTCTGGCTCGCCACCTGTCCGATACTCTCTCCCGTAACCAGCCCAAGGCACTGATTCTTCTCTGCAAAATATTCTCCGATTTTCATCATATAACGGCGCATAATAATCGTCAGTTCCGCATGAGGGCACTGCTCATAAATATAAAGCTGGATATCCGTAAAATTAACAATATGCAAATGAATCGGACCTGCATACCTGGATACGATTCTGGCCAGATCGACCACCTTCTGCTTTGCCCGTTCGCTGGTATAAGGCGGCGCATGAAAATAAACGGCGTCAATGGCAACGCCCCGTTTTGCAATCATATAACCTGCCACCGGACTGTCAATGCCGCCGGAGAGCAAAAGCATTGCCCTTCCGTTGGTTCCCACAGGCATACCGCCGGCGCCTTTGATTTCTATGGAATAGATATTGATCTTCTCCCGGATCTCCACCGATAACAATACATCCGGCTTATGCACATCCACGCTGATTTCCGGAAATGCTTCCAGAATTTTTTCACCTAAAGCCGCGTTTAATTCCATGGAATTCATGGGATAATTTTTCCGCGCTCTTCTGGCATTGACCTTAAAGGTGATATTTTTATCGGGATACACCTGATCCATATAGGCAATCACATCCTGTGCCAGCTGTTCAAATCCCCTGTCTTCCACCAGCACCACCGGACAAATCCCTACAATCCCAAACACCCTGGAAAGGGCTTTTACCACTTCATCATAATCGTACTCACCAAGGGCGTCTACATAGATTCTTCCCTGGAGACGGCGCACCTTAAATTCTCCGTCCACCGGCTCTAAGGCATAATTGATCTGTTTTACCAATGCTTCTTCAAAAAGATATCTGTTTTTTCCCTTAATGGCAATTTCACCGTATTTGATCAAAAAAGATTTGTACATGTTTCCTCCGCTGTTATTTTCTTATAAATTTTCTCCGAAAAGGAATGATTTCTGCCAATGCCTCCAATGCATAATCGATTTCTTCTTTTGTGGAGGCTTCGCATAAACTGAACCGGATCGTGGAATCCAAAAAATCCCGTTTCAGCCCGATGGCCTCTAATGTTCTGCTTACGGATGGCTTATTGGAGGAGCAGGCGCTTCCTGCCGACACATAGATTTCCTTTTCCTCCAGGGAATGCAACAGCACTTCGCTTCTCACGTCCTCCACACTGACGCTTATGATATGGGGTGCGGCTTCTCTTCCCATCTTTCCGTTTACCGTAACGCCATCGATCTTCGTTGCTTCCTGAATAAAGTATTCCCGCAGAGCATACATATGATCTGTCTTTTCCTGCAGGTTTTCGTATATTTCCGCCGCTGCTTCTCCCAGTCCCGCAATCGCCGGCACGTTTTCCGTGCCGGAACGGATGCCTCTCTGCTGTCCGCCGCCAAACAGAATTGGTTTCAGCTTCGTCTTTTCCCTGACGTATAAAAATCCGCTGCCCTTTGGTCCGTGGATTTTATGGCCGCTGACAGAAAGCAAGTCGATATCCAGCTTCCCCGGATTTATGATCATCTTCCCGTAGGATTGAATTGCATCCACGTGAATCAGTGCCTTTTTCGCTTTTGCCCGTATCAGTTTCGCCGCCTCTGCGACAGGCTCTATGGTTCCGATCTCATTGTTGACCTGCATCATGGAAACCAGTATAGTCTCCCCGTCCAAAGCCTCCTCCAATGCCGTAAGCGATATCATTCCGGTTTCATCTACCGGAAGATAGGTAACCCGGTATCCAAGCTCCTCCAGATGCTTCATGGGCTGCCATACCGATGCATGCTCTATGGATGTGGTAATGATATGGTTTCCGGCCCGCTTATTGGCCTCAACACCGCCTAAAATAGCAAGATTATTGGATTCTGTGCCGCCGGAAGTAAATACGATTTCTTTTTCCTGTGCTTTTATGGTTTTTGCAATTTTCCTTCTGGCGTCTTTGATGTATTTTTCTGCATTTGCTCCCATGCTATGCAGGGAAGAGGGATTGCCGTAATCTTCGGATAAAATTTTTATCATCAAATCCACTGCCCGGTCGCTGCATTTTGTTGTTGCAGAATTATCCAGATATGCTTTCATCTTCGCCTCCTAAGCCCGTCCGTTTTCCTTCGAATCCACCGAATCTTTGCTGTATTCCGCTTTCGTTTCCAGTTCCAGCATCAGCATAGCCATTACGGCAATTCCTGCCGTATCGGTTCGAAGTATCCGTCTTCCCAGGGAAATCACCTGCATGTCATCTCTTACCAATGCAATCTCCTCTTTGGAAAATCCGCCCTCCGGTCCGATCAGAATACTGACAGAATCCTTCGGTTTTATGGATAAAAGAGCTTCTTTCGTCCTTCTCATGCCTGTTTCGTTTTCATAAGGAACCAGGCACACATCACAATGAAGTGCATACTCCACTGCATCCCGGTAACGCATCACCGGATGAATTTTGGGAATCCGGCTTCGTTTCGACTGTTTGGCCGCCGTCTCGGCAAGCTTCTGCCAGCGTTTGACTTTGACAGCTTCCTTTTTGGCGTCCAGCTTTACAACACAATACTGCATTGCCACCGGAATAATCTCATATACGCCAAGCTCTACTGCTTTTTCGATGACAGTCTCCATTCGATCGCCCTTTGGAATTCCCTGAAACAAATAAATTTTGCCGGAAAGCTCTGTAGAAGGAGCATCTTCCTTTAAAATTTCCGCCTGGACAAAGGTATCCGTCACTTCAGAAATTTCACAGAAACAGTCTTTGTCCCTCTGATTGCTGATGCGGATTTTTTCTCCCGGTTTCATACGGAGTACATTTTTGATATGATTGACATCGGAGCCTGTGATCGTCACAAATTCTCTGCCAATCTGTTCGTCTTCTACAAAAAACTGATACATATCTACTCCTTTATGGCAGTAATATTGACCCATTCCCCCTGATGATGAATCTCCAGTATTTTCATGCCTGCTTTTTCTATCGCAGCTTTTACCTCTTCCTCTTTAAAATCTATAATTCCGGAGGTGATAAAAATCCCGCCGTTTTTCAGCCGGTCCGGTATTACGGGAGCCATGGGGATAATCACGTCCGCCAGTATATTCGCCACTGCGATATCAAAGCATTCCCTGCCCACGGTATCCTGCAGTGCCTTATCATCAATCAGATTTCCCACATAAAACCTGCCTGTTTCTTCCGGTAAATGATTGACTTTCATATTTTCTGCGGTAGATATCATACAATTTTCATCCAGATCCGTTCCCACAACTTCGGACGCGCCTAATTTTAAAGCTGCAATAGACAGAATACCGCTGCCGCAGCCCACATCCAGCACTCTGGCATTCTTACATTTTCCGACATATTTGATCAGCTGGCGAATACAAAGCTGAGTTGTTTCATGCTTTCCTGTTCCAAAGGAAATACCCGGATCGATTTCGATCAATAGCTTGTCCTTATCCTCTTCTTTTAATTCTTCCCATGTGGGCTTAATTAAAATATTCTCAATGGAAAAGGCATGAAAATATTCCTTCCAGTTATTCATCCAGTCGATGTCTTCCGTATCGCTGGCCGTAATCGTACCGGCTCCCACATCCATAAACTGACGCTGTTCTTTGATACCTTCGGCAACCTGTTCTAAAAGCTCTGCGTGATCCTCTCCGTCCTCCAGGTAAAAGCTGACATGGCTGATTCCCTCATCCGGCGGCAGCTCAGGCAGAAAATCAATAAACATATCCGCCTGATCCTCTTTGGTCAGCGGCACATTGTTTTCAATTTCAACTCCCTGGATTCCCATCTCTGCCAGCATAGCGCTTATGATATCCTCTGCGGCCGTTGTTGTCTCAATGGTAAATTTATTCCATTTCATCTATGTTCCTCCGTTTATAAAAAGAATTCCCCAAAGCAATTTTCCAAAGATAAAAAACAAAGTGGGACGAGCCCACTTCATCTGCATTTATTCCTGAAATATACGGCTCTTGGGCCGTCCAAGGTTTTCTTTTAACATTTCATATTCATCGGTAATCCTCTGAAGCGCTTCTGCATCTCCTGCACCATTGTCCGGATGAAAAACCTTGATCAAATCCTTGTAGCGTTTCTTAAGAGAACGCATATTTTTCACACCGCTGAAAAATACGGATACGGACAGATCACGGAATAAAAATTCAGAAGCTTCCGAATCCTCTGTGCCGGAATGAAAACGATCTAACTGCTCTCTCTCGGCGGCCAGCCTGCGCCATCCGTCCTCTAACATCTTCCATTCCATATCAAATATGCGCTTTTCTTTTTCTAACCGCTTCTCTTCAAATGCCTTTGCTCTGAAAAATTCCTGTCTCTCGTACTCTAACTGCTGCTGCTGACGCCTTAGCTCTGCTCTTTCTTCCGAATATTTCTGCTCCTCTGACAACCGGTCAGCCGACCTGGAGAAATGCCAGTCGGAAATATAACTCACAACGCCCTTTGTCATCGCATATGCCTGATCCATACTCTGTTTCCTTTCCCACAATATCTATCAAGATATGGCGTTTCATCAGCCACTATTCGCATTTTAGGATACAACATATAGGAAAAGGCAACAATAGGAAAATAGTACCAGCCTTTACAAATCTTCCAGAGATTCTTTGATTTTTTCTTTAAAACTCTTCTTCTTTGGCTTTCCGGCTCCCTTGGTATCTGCATTCAAAGAATTACCGGTTTCTGCATCAAATTTACGCAGTGCTTCTTTTGCCGCTTCATTTAACTTAACAGGCACCTGGACAACCAGAGTGACATAATGGTCCCCCCGCACTGCTTTATTCCGAAGAGACGGCACGCCTTTTCCTTTCAAACGAATCCTGGTATCGGTCTGAGTTCCCGGTTTTACTTCATAAAGTACGTCTCCGTCTACCGTATTGATGCGCACTTCGCCGCCTAACGCCGCCTGGGCATAGGAAATCGGAGCCGTAGAATAAATATTCATATCCTGTCTCTGGAAGATCGGATGTCTGGAAACCATAACCTCTACCAGCAGATCTCCTCTCGGACCGCCGTTTCTGCCCGGCTCGCCCTTATCGCGGATACGCACGCTCTGCCCGTTATCAATGCCTGCCGGAATTGTAACCTTGATCCGTTTCTTGGATGCAATATAACCGCTTCCCCGGCAGTCGGAGCATTTCTCTTTCACAACCTTTCCGGTTCCGTTACATTCCGGACAAGTCTGTACATTCTGTACCATGCCGAACAAAGACTGCTGGCTGTACATGACTTTTCCTTTTCCGCCGCACTTGGTACAGGTCTGGGGACTGGTACCCGGCTTTGCGCCTGTGCCGTGGCATGTATTGCATTCGTCCTTTAATACGATCTCCAGCTCTTTTTCACAGCCGGAAATGGACTCTTCAAATGTAATCCGCACGCTTGCCCGAAGGTTTGCTCCTTTTCGCGGTCCGTTATCTGCGCTCCTTCTTCCGCCGCCAAAGAAATCGCCAAACAGATCACTGAAAATATCACCCATATCCATACCGGAAAAGTCAAAGCCGCCGGCTCCGCCCATACCGCCTTCAAACGCCGCATGGCCGAACTGATCATACTGTCTTCTCTTCTCGGCGTCGCTCAGTACGGCATAAGCTTCCTGTACTTCCTTAAACTTCTGCTCGGCATCTTTATCGCCCGGATTCATATCCGGATGATATTTTTTGGCAAGCTGGCGGAACGCTTTTTTTAAAGCGGCGTCATCTGCATTTTTGTCAACGCCTAATACCTCATAATAATCTCTTTTATCTGCCATAATCTATTCCCTCTTTGATCGTTACTTTCACATTACAAGCTTTAGGGTTTTAGAATATTCTAAAACCCCTTCGCTTTGCATCTTATTTCTTATAGATTATACTTCTTTAAAATCTGCGTCTACCACATCGTCTTCCGGTGCACTCTCTGCTGCGCCTGCTCCCATATCCGGGCCTGCGCCTGCCGCCTGCTGCGCTGCCTGTGACTGCTCATACATCTTGGCAAATACCTTTTGTGCACTCTGGGTTAATTTCTCCTGCGCTGCTTTTAATTCACCCACCTGATCCTCTGTCATTTCTTCTGCGTTCGGATTGGCTTCTAAAATTGCTTTTACGGCACTGATATCTGCTTCCACTTCGGATTTGTCAGCGGCATCTAAGCCTGCGCCGACTTCTTCCAGTGCTTTTTCGGTCTGGAATACGAAGGAATCCGCATCATTTCTGGCATCGATTGCTTCTTTTCTCTTCTTATCCTGTGCTTCAAATTCCTTTGCCTCTTTGACCGCTTTTTCAATGTCGGAATCTGACATGTTGGAGCCTGCCGTAATGGTAATATGCTGTTCTTTTCCGGTGCCCAGATCCTTTGCGGAAACATTTACGATACCGTTGGCATCAATATCAAATGTAAC
>CANODN010000114.1 GCA_947564765.1 uncultured Roseburia sp.
AATAACCGGGAATTTGCAGTGATTACCTATTGTTTCATCGGGTTGTTTTTGTGTACTATGGGATATTTCACTTATTTTCAGGTAGTAAAAAGCGAGGATTTCATCAACAATCCTTACAATTCCAGACAGGAGAATTTTGAGAAATCCATTGTCAGGGGCAAAATTCTGGCAGCGGGAGGAGAAGTGCTGGCGGAAACCGTGACCGATGCAGAGGGAAATGAGAAACGCTCCTATCCCTATTCCAATATTTTTTCCCACATTGTGGGGTATTCCACAAAAGACTATGGGCGTTCCGGGATTGAGTCCTGGGCGAATTTCAATCTGCTGCGTTCCAATGCATTTTTTCTGGAAAAAACAATGGACCGGGTGACAGAGGAGAAAAGCCTTGGAGATAATGTGATCACTACGCTGGATTATTCCCTGCAGAATGCGGCATACCAGGCCCTGGGGAATTACAAAGGAGCCATTGTCGTTATGGAGCCTGCTACGGGAAAAATTCTTGCCATGGTATCCAAACCGGATTTTGATCCCAATACCATATCGGAGAACTGGAATGCCATTGTAGCGGATGAAAATTCCGATTCCGTGCTGCTGAACCGGGCGTCCCAGGGATTGTATCCGCCGGGTTCCACCTTTAAGATTCTGACCGCTTTGGAATACATCAGAGAAAATCCGGGGGATTATTCGGATTATACCTATAACTGCAGCGGAACGATTCAGGAAGGCAGCAGCAAGCTAAGCTGCTTTAGCGGAGAAGTTCACGGAACGGTGGATTTGGAGCGTTCCTTTGTGAAATCCTGCAATACCTCCTTTGCCAATATCGGACTGTCATTGAATTCGGACCGGTTTGCCGACACCTGCAAGGAATTATTGTTTAATGAAAGCCTTCCGGTGGAAAAATTGGAAACATCCAAGAGCAGTTTTGTATTGAACAAAGATTCTTCCACCAGCGAAGTTATGGAAACAGCCATTGGGCAGGGCAAAACCCTGATGACGCCTCTTCATATGATGATGATTGCCAGTACGGTTGCCAATGACGGCGTATTGATGAAACCTTATGTGATTGATGCAACCCAGAATCATGACGGCGGTACGGTAAAAACATACTCTGCCACAGAATACGGAAGGCTTATGACAGAAGAAGAGGCGCATATTCTGCAGGAATATATGAAAGAAACAGCAAGTAGCGGCACGGCCTCCAAATTAAGCGGCATGAGCTATGAGGCATACGGCAAAACCGGTTCTGCGGAATTCGGAACCAATAAAGGGGACAGCCATGCCTGGTTTGTGGGCTATGCCCACAGGGATGACAAAGAGGATATTGCCATTGCCGTCATTGTGGAAGGAGCAGGCTCCGGGAGCGGTTATGCAGTTCCTGCGGCAAAAAATGTGTTTGACATCTATTACCAATAGTTCTTGCAACTCATCCCAAAAAGAGTTATACTTATTTTTAAGTTTTAAAACCACATCAGGAGGTATTGCAATGATAGAGGCAACGAGCTGTGGTGGTGTGGTAATTTTTCGTGGAAAGATTCTGGTGCTTTACAAGAATTACAGAAATAAATACGAGGGCTGGGTTCTGCCGAAAGGAACAGTAGAGCCGGGGGAAGAGTATAAAGAAACGGCCACCCGTGAAGTGTTGGAAGAAACAGGTGCAAAGGCATCAATCATCAAATATGTAGGAAAGAGTCAGTATTCCTTTACCGTTCCGGAAGATACGGTAGAAAAGGAAGTGCATTGGTATCTGATGATGGCGGACAGTTATTACAGCAAACCACAGAGGGAAGAATATTTTGCAGATTCAGGTTATTATAAGTTTCATGAGGCGTATCATTTGCTGAAATTTGCCAATGAAAAGCAGATTTTGGAACGGGCTTACAATGAATATCTGGATTTGAGGAAAAGTAATTTATGGGGAAGTCATAAATATTTTTAGCGGTATGACGGGAGTGATAAGAAGATTGCATGAAGTGGCATAAGGATTTGTACACAGGAGAAAGCATCCTGCACAAACAGCAGAAAGTAAAATGGAAGATTGTGCATGGCGTGGGGCAGATTCGAGTATATGTGATCACACTGGCATCGAATGGACAGAACCTTTTGGATATTATACCGGCAAGAGAACTTCTGCAGAAACACTATCCCAAACGGAATCTTTATGTGATCGGATTGGCCGGAAATTATCAGGAAGCTTTGGAAGTGGCCGGACATATTATCAACGAGGTGTATGGCAAAACCGGAGATTTTGATGTCAGAGGCTATATCCAAGGTGGCGGAAAGCAGGGCGTATGAGTATTGTATTTTTGATTTTAAAAATCATAGGGATTCTGTTTTTGGTTCTTTTATGTCTGCTCCTGTTGATTTTATTTCATCCTGTTTTTTACCAGATAGAAGGAGAGTCGGAAGAGGAAATCTCGTTACAGGGATATTTTTGGTGGCTCTTTCAGATACTACGATTAGAATTTTGGTGGGAGGATCAGGAATTTCGTTTCAGACTGCGTATTTTTGGGTTTTCCAGAAATTTGGGAGAGGAAGAAACAGAAGAAGAGGAGTTTGCGGAATCTGCGGCGGGCGAAAGAGAGACGTCTGTTTGGGAAGAGCGGGATTCGGAAACAGAGGGTCAGGAAGGTTCCATAGAAAAGTTCGTATCAGAAAAGGACAAGAATTTGGCAGACCAGTCTGCTGCAGCAGAGGCAGAATATCAAATAGACCAATCTGCTGTAAAAGAGGCAGAGTATCAAACGGAGCAGTCTGCTACAGGAGAAGAGGAATGTCAGACAGAGCAATCTGCTACAGGAGAAAAGGAATGCCAGACAGAGCAATCTGCTGCAGGAGAAAAGGAATGTCAGACAGAACAATCTGCCGCAGGAGAGAAGGAATGCCGGACAGAGCAGTCTGCTGTAGAAAAAAATATCTCGCAGAAAGAGAATAATGTTTCCGGTTCTTCAAAAGAGAAAAAGAAAAAAGCGAAAACACAAAAGAAAGCAAAAAAGGGCAAAAAAGAAAACGGAATTCTGGATCGATTTAAAGGGATTCGGCAGGAGGCTGCGGATGAAAGAAACCGCCGGGCGGTCTCTCATTTATGGAGAGAGCTGTGTTATCTGCTGGCACATTTAAAACCCAAATATGTAAAAGCAGAGATTTCTTTTTCCACAGGAGATCCGGCGCTTACAGGAGAAGTGACAGGAGGACTTAGTTTGTTCCCTTTGATTTATCGTTACGATGCGCATATTTATCCGGATTTTCTGGCAGAGGAATTTTATATAAAAGGTAGTCTGAAGATGAAAGGACATATTGCGGTTTTTCATTTTCTGAAAATTCTGATTCGTCTGTTTTTGGATAAAGATGTGAAAAGATTATATAATAAGTTTAAATAACAGGAGGTTATCAAATGGCAGATAATACATTTCATTCAACAGTGGAGTCCTTATTTAAGGGAATGGACAGTTTTATTACCACAAAGACCGTTGTAGGGGAGGCAATTCATATTGGAGATACCATTATTCTTCCGCTGGTGGATGTTTCCTTCGGCGTAGCGGCGGGCGTATTTTCCGGAGATAAGAAAAATAACGGTGGCGGCGGTATGGGCGGAAAGATCATGCCAAGCGCTGTACTGGTGATCTCAGGCGGTACGACAAAACTTGTGAATGTGAAGAATCAGGACGGCATTACGAAGGTATTGGATATGGTGCCGGATTTTGTGAATAAGTTTACCAGCAAGGGTGATAAGGCTGTGGACGAAGATCCTGCGGCAAGGGAGAAAGCAGGAAAAGCAATGGAGGATATTCTTTCGGAATCTGTAAAAGAGAGTGAATAGGGTATTCCTTTATGTGTTGAAAAGAACACAGGAAAGAGGATAGTATAGAGCAGAAGGTGCATATAGTAATATATATGCACTTTTTTTCGTGGGAAGGCGTGAGTATGAAAAGGCTCATTGGATATTCATTATTTTGTATCGGCATAGGCATGCTGATCATGTGTTTTATAGAAAGCGGATTTCTTACATTTTTATTGATTACGGCTTGTATGGTTTTGGGGTATTTTCTGTTTTGCTGTTAGTGGGACAGACGTAGACTGTGAAATTTTATATGGATTTTGTGAAAAATGCTGAAATATTGAAAATCCGGTTTCTGCAGTTGTCATACAGATTTATTTGTGCTAAGCTTTTTGAAAGCATACATTTTGTGACTGCTCCGAAGGAGTATGTCATGGTGGGATACCCGGAGGGTATATCTTCCTTCTTGTGCTTATTTCCAGCACATAAAGGGATGCCTGAAGGGTATACATTTCTTTTAATCAAATCATCTATTTTTCTATCAAGATTCAGAAAATCCATGCTTTTATTCCAACAATCAAAATACAAAGCAGGAGATTCTGAAAGGGACTCCTGCAAAAAGGAGGACAAATGAAGAAAAAGAAAAAAGAAGTCAGACCGCAGCGTACCTATAAGGATACGATGTTTCGGATGTTGTTTCTGGAGAAGGAGAAGTTGCTAAGTCTTTATAATGCGGTGAATGGGACAAGATATACAAATGTAGAGGATCTTGAAATTACAACATTGGAAAATGCCATATATATGAATTATAAGAATGACATTTCCTTTGTGATGAATTTTGAGTTGATGTTGTATGAGCATCAGTCCACCGTGAATCCGAATATGCCGCTTAGACATTTGTTTTATGTCACAAAAGTATTGCAGAGCATAACACGAAATGCGGATTTATACCGTTCCGTTCAGATTAAGATCCCAACGCCCAGATTTGTAATATTCTATAACGGAACACAGCATCAGCCGGAACAGAAGGTATTAAAACTATCCGATGCATTTGAAAAGAAACTGGAAATACCGGAGCTTGAGCTGATTGTAACTATGTATAATATCAATTTTGGTCAGAATTCGGAACTTTTAAATACCTGTAAGACCTTAAAAGAGTATGCCCAATATGTTAGCAAAGTCAGGGAAAACGCAGAGAAAATGCCGTTTGAAGAAGCCGTGCAAACAGCAGTAGATGACTGCATCCGAAACGGAATTCTGGCAGATTTCCTGTTGAAAAATCGTGCGGAGGCGATAGAAGTGAGTATATTTGAATATGATGAAGAGAAACATTTGAAAAATGAACGGGAGTACGCTTATAATCAGGGAGTAGAACAAGGCGAAAAGAGGGGAGAACAAAGAGGCAGAAAGGAAGGAATACAGATTTTGATTAGAACATGTCTAAAGGAAGGAATCCTTAAAGATAGGACTCTTCAAGTGCTTGAAGAATCCTATTCTCTCAGTCGAGAAGAGGCAGAAACATATTATACAGAAATAGAAGGCTGTATAACACAGAATAGATAGAAACTTTCCTTTTTAATACGACAGGAGCTGTCACAATGACAGCTCCTGTCGTGAGAAAGCGTTAAGAAATTGCATTGGATATTTCATCCTTTGCGTACAAGAAAAAAATACGTTGCTTCCATAAGAAGAAAAACAAAAAATGCCATAACAGCCAGAGCCGGACTGGCTCCGAAAATCATGATAAGCAAAAACACAGGCACAGTCAAAATTTTGATCCCACTGTACAATTTGGACAAGATACGTCTGCGCCCGGATTCGATTTCACTGTATTCCTGCTGCAGGAGATCCGGATTCGTTACCTGACAGTAAACAACATGCCCATACCTGCCCGTATGGCGTGTTGCCTGATATTCCAAACCGTCAATTTCAAATTTCGGATACATGCCTTCCTCTGTAACTACTAGATTCAGGTTACGTTCCATACCATATTTACAGAGTACTTTTGTAAAATCCTCCGGCGTATGCACCAGGGTATCCGGCATGAATTTGAACGTCATTTTACTGCCGGCATGGGAAATTTTTTTGTAATCGTTGATAATAGCCATAAAATGTCCTCCTTTTTGTTCCATTTCATCCATTTTAGAAAGAACTGCATGGGCATCCCAGGGTTTATCATCTGTGCGGAGCATATAGCGGCACACATGAATGGCAGCATCAAGGCTGCTCTTTTTTTCCAATAAATCATCCAAATGATTTTGGATGATTGCAGCCGGATCTTCTCCGTCTAAAATCAGCCGGATATTTTCAATGGAAACATCCAGCTTGCGGAGTATTTTGATCTGTAGCAGCCGGTCCACATCCTCATTTGCATATTCCCGGTAGCTGTTGTCCTGATTGCGCTGGGGAGAGAGCAGGTTTTTCTTTTCGTAGAAACGGATGTTTTGTTTGGTGATCCCGGTCAGGGATTCCACTTCTTTGATGGTCATAATTGCACCTCTTTCTGTTGGTTCTAAAAGGAGTGTAATGGATATATTTGGTATAAAGTCAACAGGTATTTAAAAAATATACGTTTTACTTTGTCGGAAAATGACGAAAATAAACCAGCAGCCCGCAAATGGAAACAAGGGTTATAAAAAACGTAAGGAACAGGTTTTTTGTTGTAAGAAGAAAGAACAAAAATGTCAGAACGGGCAGTGTTCCATAATACATGCCCCAATAAACTTTGCGGAAAAGTCTGCTTCGCTTTTTTTCTACATCCCGATATTCCTGCTGCAGCACTTCCGGATGTATTAAACTGCAATGAATGATTGCACCGAACTTGCCGAACTCACGGCGCGCTTCATATTCCAGACCGTCGATTTCAAATATGGGATACATGCCTTCTTTTGTAATGCACAGGTTCAAATGATGTTCTCTGCCGTAGGTATACAGTGCGTCTGTGAATTCTTCCGCAGTAAATGCCATGGTATTCGGTGAAAAACTGAAGTTTTGTTTGACTTCTGCGTC
>CANODN010000115.1 GCA_947564765.1 uncultured Roseburia sp.
ATAAAATGATTGGAGGCATTATATTTTGAAATTAGAACAACTTGAAGCATACGAATTGATCAGAATGGATTACCTTTGAAAAAGGATTTTTTGAGATAATGCGTTACGTTTTCATTGGTCTGTACCTCCGCCTTTGAAAATGTGTTCTTGTTTGTTTTGTTGAATTTATTATATCTAACAATTCTGAATATGTCAACAGAAAATGCAAAAATTTTTAATTAGTATTAATTATAACTGATTTAATGTTGATAATCTGCAAAATATTCTGAAAATTACAATATACAATTTTTGAACTTCCAGGGAAAGCTGTAAAAAATGTAATTTTCCTCTATACAATAAGTAGATTCTATGATATGATACATCTGGTAATTAAAACTACATAAAATAGAAATTATTAACACAAAATATAGAGATAAAAGAAAACAAGAAAAGATATGTAAGGAATTGCTTTTTGGAGGTATCAGATGTATAAAATTATTATTGACAGCTGCGGAGAGTTGACAGAAGAGTTGAAAGCAGACGGACATTTTCAGAATGTTCCTCTGGAAATGGAAGTAAACGGATGCCGGATCGTAGATGACGAGACCTTTGACCAGCTGGATTTTTTGAAAAAAGTAAAGGAAAGCCCGGTGGGACCGAAATCTTCCTGTCCATCTCCGGAGAGCTATATGGAACAGTTTCAGGGAGAGGCGGAGCATATCTATGTAGTAACTCTATCAAAGGAATTAAGCGGTTCCTTTAACAGTGCCGAACTGGCGAAGAATCTTTTTGAAGAGGAAAACGGAACGGACAAAAAGCGGATTTATGTATTTAATTCCAGGTCAGCCTCTGTAGGAGAGACATTGATCGGTATGAAGATACAGGAATGTGAAGAAGCAGGGAAGAGCTTTGAGGAAACCGTCCGTCTAGTGGAACAGTATATCAGTGAGCAGCATACCTATTTCGTGCTTGAGACTTTGGAAACGCTTCGCAAGAACGGAAGACTCAGTAAGGTCAAAGCGTTTGTTGCCAATGCATTAAATATCAAACCGGTTATGGCTTCCACTCCGGAAGGAGAAATTTGTCAGCTTGGCCAGGCCAGAGGCATGACAAAAGCATTAAAGAAAATGGTAGAGGAACTTGCTGCCGGCGTTGCAAACAGCGAAAACCGTATTCTTGCGATTTCCCATTGCAACTGTCCCGACCGTGCCAAAGCAGTTGCAGAAGAAGTGAAAAAGCTTGCAAAGTTCAAAGAAATCGTTGTAGTAGGAACGGCGGGCATCAGCAGTATGTACGCCAATGATGGCGGCATTATCATGGTGGTTTAGGATTTATCTATGGATTATCAGACAATTATTCAGACAATTGAACAGAAAAGAAGATTCGGCAGTCTGCCGGGTGTTGCAGTAAGCAGAAAATTATTGGCTGCAGTAGGCAATCCTCAGAAGGATCTTGCGTTTGTCCATATCGCAGGAACGAATGGGAAGGGCTCTACGGCAGCTTTTCTGTGCAGTATTTTAACGGCGGCGGGCATTCGAACCGGTTTGTTTACCTCTCCCCATTTGATTGAATTTACAGAGCGGATTCAGATAAACGGAGAACAGATTCCAAAGGAGGATGCGGCAAGGCTTGGAGAAAGACTTTTGGATCAAAAGACAGACGTAAATCCCACGATGTTTGATTATTGTCTGGCTATGGCGCTTTTGTATTTTAAAGAGCAGAGGTGTTCTCTTGTTATACTGGAGACGGGCCTGGGTGGCAGGCTGGATTCGACAAATGTGATAGAAAAACCGCTGGTTAGTGTGATTACGAAAATCGGATACGACCATACAGAGATTCTGGGGAATACGCTGACGGAAATTGCAGGGGAGAAAGCAGGAATTTTAAAAGCAGGCACAAGGGCTGTTTTGGAAGGCCAGGAACCGGAAGCGCTTGCTGTACTGAAGCAGCGCTGCATAGAACAGCGCATACCCTGCCGCATTGTAAACGCCGATGATATTGTTTTACTGAAAAACGGTTTTTCCTATCCAGGGGAAATGCCCTATCAGATGAAGATGAACGGGAGCTTTCAACGGGAAAATGCCATGGCAGCCGTATTTACGGCGCGGGAATTACAGAAGCTTGGATATGATATTTCAGAAGAAGCGATACACCTTGGGATTTCATCCGCTTTTTGGGGCGGCAGAATGGAGATTTTGTGCAAAGATCCCTTTTTTATGATTGACGGAGCACACAACGGAAACGGTGTGAAGGCCCTGGCAGCAAGCCTGAAGGAACAATATGCAGGGGAAAAATTTCATTTTATTATGGGAGTGCTGGCAGATAAAGATTATCCGTCTATGGCAGAGCACATTCTGCCTCTGGCAGATAAAGTGACGACGGTCACGCCGAAAAGCGTCAGAGCTTTGGAGGGAGAAAAGCTGGCAGAGTATGTCAGATCCTTTGGAATGGAAGCAGAGAATAAAGCAGATTTAGAGGAAGTATTAGATCCCTTTTTTTCGCATCAAAAGAAAACAGACTGGCATGGCAGAACAATTGCCTTTGGCTCGCTGTATTTTATTGGAGAAATCAGAAAATTATTCCAATTATCCAGATAAATTATAAAACTGTTTAAATTGACAAACAATCAGATCGAAAAAACAGAAGATACAATATATTGTTTTTGGTGTTGACGGAGTATACTATATATGGTATACTCGTTTTACTTTCGCAAAAGGAAGTACAAGATATATGGATAAGGAGAAGGGATGATTATGAAAATTATCAAAAGAAGCGGTACAGAGGAAGATTTTGATATTTCTAAAATAGAAACAGCCGTTTTAAAGGCAAATCAATCTGTAATCGAAAACGAAAGACTGACAGAAGATCAGGTAGAGCAGATTTGTGAGCACATAGAAGAAATCTGCAGTACGATGGGACGGGCGCTGAATGTAGAGGAAATACAGGATCTGGTGGAGAATGAAATTATGCAGCAGCAGGTGTTTTCCGTAGCCCGTAACTATATTACCTATCGTTACAAAAGAGCTTTGGTCCGCAAGGCCAACTCTACCGACAAACAGATCATGACACTGCTGGAATGTGACAACGAAGAGGTCAAACAGGAGAATTCCAACAAAAATCCTACCGTTAACAGTGTGCAGAGGGATTATATGGCAGGGGAAGTCAGCAAGGATATTACAAGAAGATTTTTGCTGCCGCCGGATATTGTGGAGGCCCATGAGAACGGTATCATTCATTTCCATGATTCCGATTACTTTGCGCAGCATATGCATAACTGCTGTCTGGTGAATTTAGAGGATATGCTGCAGAACGGCACGGTAATCAGCGGAACCATGATTGAAAAGCCCCATAGCTTTTCCACTGCCTGCAACATTGCGACGCAGATCATTGCCCAGATTGCAAGCTCTCAGTACGGAGGACAGAGTATATCCTTATCGCACCTGGCGCCTTTTGTTGATGTCAGCCGTCACAGATTCCGTAAAGAAGTAAAAAAAGAATTTGAATCGGCAGGCATTACCTTAAACGAAGAGCAGTTAAACCGTGTGGCGGAATCAAGAGTTTTAGAAGAGATCAACCGCGGCGTGCAGATGATTCAGTATCAGGTGATTACACTGATGACAACAAACGGACAGGCTCCTTTTGTTACCGTATTTATGTATCTGGATGAGGTGCCGGAGGGCAGAACGAGAGATGATCTGGCTCTTGTCATTGAGGAAGTATTGCGGCAGAGAATCCACGGCGTTAAAAATGAAGCAGGAGTTTATATTACGCCGGCATTTCCGAAGCTGATTTATGTGCTGGAAGAGGATAACATCAAGGAAGACAGCAAATACTGGCATTTGACAAAGCTTGCGGCAGAATGTACCGCAAAGCGGATGGTGCCGGATTATATTTCCGAGAAAGTAATGCGGGAGCTAAAGGATGGCAACTGCTATCCCTGCATGGGATGCCGATCCTTTTTGAATCTGTATAAGGACGAAAATGAAAAATACAAGTTTTACGGAAGATTTAACCAGGGAGTTGTTACGTTAAATCTGGTGGACGTTGCCTGCAGCTCAGGCAAAGATATGGATAAATTCTGGGAAATTTTAGAAGAACGGTTAGAACTCTGCAGAAGAGCATTGATGTGCCGTCACAATCGTCTGAAGGGAACGCCCTCCGATGTTGCGCCGATTCTCTGGCAGGATGGGGCGTTAAGCAGACTGAAAAAAGGAGAGCCGATTGATAAGCTTTTGTATGGAGGGTATTCTTCGATTTCACTGGGCTATGCAGGGCTTTCGGAATGTACGTATTATATGACAGGAAAGTCCCATACGGATTCGGAAGCGACACCGTTTGCGCTGGCCGTTATGCAGCGGTTAAATGATGCCTGTGAAGCGTGGAAGGCGGAGACGGATATCGGGTTCAGCGTATATGGAACACCCTTGGAATCCACAACCTATAAGTTTTCCAAATGCCTGCAGAAGCGGTTTGGCATAATTGAAGGGGTAACGGATAAAAATTATATTACAAACAGCTATCATGTGCATGTCAGCGAAAAAATTGACGCATTTGCCAAGCTGAAGTTTGAATCCCAGTTCCAGAAGCTTTCCCCTGGAGGAGCAATCAGCTATGTAGAAGTACCGAATATGACAAATAATTTAGATGCGGTGCTGGCGGTTATGCAGTATATTTACGACAATATTATGTATGCAGAATTAAATACCAAGAGCGATTACTGCCAGATCTGCGGCTATGACGGAGAGATTAAGATTGTGAATGATGATCACGGAAAACTGGTATGGGAATGCCCCAACTGCGGCAACCGCAATCAGGATAAAATGAATGTAGCGCGGAGAACCTGCGGATATATCGGAACCCAGTTCTGGAATCAGGGAAGGACGCAGGAGATCAGAGAGCGGGTGCTGCATCTATGAATTATTCCGAAATCAAATATTGCGATATAGCAAATGGGACAGGAGTTCGGACCGTACTTTTTGTTTCCGGCTGCAGAAATCATTGTGAGGGATGCTTTCAGCCGGAAACATGGGATTTTTCCCATGGGGAGCCTTTTACAAAGGAAATAGAGAATCAGATCATAGATTCTCTTTTTCCTTCTTATATAAAAGGGCTTACTCTGCTGGGAGGAGATCCTATGGAGCCGGAGAATCAGAAGGTGCTTTTGCCGTTTTTAAAGAGGATGAAGCAGGCCTGTCCGGATAAAGATGTCTGGGCTTATACGGGATATATACTGGATCGGGATCTGATACCCGGCGGAAGGTGTTATACAGAAGATACAAAGGAAATGCTTTCTTATATAGATGTTTTGGTAGACGGACCTTATATCGCAGCGGAATACAGCATTATGCTGAAATTCAAAGGCTCGGCCAATCAAAGAGTGATTGATTGTAAGCGCTACCGGGATACCGGAGAAATCAAAGAAATTATGTAAAAACATATTTTTTTCATATTTTTATCAAAAACAGAACATAATTAGAGATTAAACTACTCCTTGAAAACAAGAAAAGAATAGAAATATAACAGGAAATACGAAAGGAGTAATCGGTATGAGTAAAAATCGGTTTTTCAGTAAATTAACAAAATGTGCGGCATTGGCCCTTGTATTTGGAGTTGTGGGAGGCGCGGCGTTTTCCGGAGCAAATTATTTTATGGACAGCACGTTTTCCAAAAAAGGAGAAAGCGGCTCGGGGGAGGATGCGGCAATCTCTTCGGAGAAGATCCAGCCGGTCAAGACAACGGCAACGGCAAAATCAACAGATATTTCCGGCGTAGTGGAAGAAGCAATGCCGTCGATTGTGGCAATTACCGGTATGACGCAGCAGGAGATTATGAGTTTCTTTGGCCGCGGTGAGACAATTGAAGGAGAAAGCAGCGGTTCCGGCATTTTGGTTGATAAGGATGATGAAAATCTTTACATTGCGACCAATAATCATGTTGTGGAAAATACCAATGCACTGACGGTACAGTTTTCGGATGAAACAACGGCTCCGGCAACTGTGAGGGGCACCGATCCTGCGGATGATCTTGCGGTTGTGCAAGTAGCGCTTTCTGATTTGTCGGAAGAGACTTTAAAAGCAGTTAAGATTGCAACAACGGGGGATTCTGATACCCTTTCTGTAGGAGATGCTGCGATTGCTATCGGAAATGCGTTGGGCTATGGACAATCGGTAACGACAGGCGTGATCAGCGCATTGGGCAGAGAAGTGACTTTTCAGGATGAAACGACAGGTGAGATGGTATTAAGTCGTCTGATCCAGACCGATGCTGCGATTAACCCCGGAAACAGCGGAGGCGCATTGATTAATACCGAAGGAGAAGTAATCGGGATCAATTCTTCCAAATATTCAGATACCAGTGTGGAGGGTATGGGATTTGCAATTCCGATGTCAACAGCAGGTCCGATCTTAGAAGATTTGATTGCAAACGGCAAAGTGACAAACAGCGGAAGCGGTTATCTGGGTATATATGGTGTAGATGTTACGGAAGAGGTTTCCAGACAGTATAATATGCCGGCCGGCGTATATGTGGCGCAGATTATCAAGGGAAGCGGTGCTGACCTGGCAGGAATTACAGAAGGCAACATTATTACAAAAATAGATGATGAGGAAGTTGCTTCTATGGATGAACTGAAGAATTGCCTGCGGGATTATACGGTAGGAGATACGGTAACGGTGATCGTACAGATTGCAAATAACGGAACATATCTGGAAAAAGAAATTGCAGTAA
>CANODN010000116.1 GCA_947564765.1 uncultured Roseburia sp.
AGGATTCGCAGGACGTGAGGTCCGGGTTATGGTGGTTCCGGAACAGATCAATGACGATGACATGGTGCTGCTTGCCAGAGATATTTCCAAGAAAATTGAGGAATCCATGGAATATCCCGGGCAGATTCGTGTCAACGTGATCCGCGAATCGAGAGTTACCGATTATGCAAAATAGAAAAAAGGAGAGACTGTGTTCCGTACATGGTCTCTTTTTCTATGTACAAGGGGCGGAAAGGAAATGTGGCCATTTGCGCGGCCCCGCCCCGGCACGGCGAGCAGGGAGGAAACTTCCCCTACTCGATTATCCGCCGGGCAGAAGATTTGGCGCGGCGCGGTAAGGATTTCGTTAAGAAAAAATTTTGTTGACATCTGGGTAAAGAAAGAATAGAGTTAAAGAAAGAGAGAGAAAGGAAGGGTGGGCCATGAAAAAGATAACAAAGATAATGGTGTTCCTGCTGTCCTTTGTTGTGACAGCCACTGCGGTTCCCCTCCAGACATTCGCGGCCAGCAAGAAGATCACGGCCATTAATCTGGAGATTGAGAACAATCTGGAAGTAGGAGGAGAGTATTCCACGGATGATATTGAGATCACCACAAAGAAAGCTAACTACTATGTAGGCGAAGTGGAGATCCTCAATGAGGGAGGCCGGTGGAAGAGCACAGATACTCCCAAGATCACGGTTACGCTCAACGCCGAGGATGGGTATTATTTTTCTGTGGTAAAGGATAATGTGAAGATCAAAGGCGGAACTTATGTCAGCGGAAAGAAGGTGGACTCCTACACCCTGGTTCTGACCATCACACTGGAGTCCATGCAGGAGCGGGTAGGAGAGGTCAAAGACGTCTGGTGGACCTCCCAGACAGGGGCCGGCTGGTTTGAGGCGGAGAACGCCGGGTATTATGAGGTGCGCCTCTACCGCAATGACAAGGCTGTTGGGGAGCTTCAGAAAGTGACAGATCAGTACGCAATTACAAAGTTTGAAGAATTTTTCCTGCCGCAGGCATGGCAGGTGGACGGTTATTAGAGAAGGGGGAATGCAGTATGCCCTTGTATTCGGAGGATTTGATCGAGGAAGTCCGTTCCAAAAGCAGCATTGTAGATGTGGTTTCCGGTTACGTAAAATTACAAAAGAAGGGAAACGCGTATTTTGGTTTATGCCCCTTTCACAATGAAAAGACGCCGTCCTTTTCCGTAACGCCGGGGAAGCAGATGTATTATTGCTTCGGATGCGGAGCAGGCGGGGATGTTTTTTCTTTTTTGATGAAATATGAGAATTTCACCTTTGGAGAAGCTATGGAGGTGTTGGCGAAGCAGGCGGGAGTAAAGCTTCCGGTGCAGGAATATTCCCCGCAGAGGAAACGGGAGGCCGACCGGAGGGGACAGCTTCTGGAAGTCAATAAGGAAGCCGGCAGATATTACTATATGCTGTTGCGCAGCGACCATGGCAAAAGAGCACTGGAGTATTTTAAAAAGCGGGGGTTGAGCGATGAGACCATGCGCAGATTTGGTCTTGGCTATTCGGACAAGTTCAGCGACGATTTATACTGCTACCTAAAGAAAAAAGGATACGAAGATGAATTGTTAAAGGACAGTGGTCTGATCACTTATGACGAGCGGCGCGGCGGACACGATAAATTCTGGAATCGGGCCATGTTTCCGATTATGGATGTAAGGGGAAAGGTCATCGGATTCGGCGGACGCGTTATGGGAGACGGGGAGCCGAAGTATTTGAATTCCCCGGAGACAAAAATTTTTGACAAAGGCAGAAATCTGTATGGCCTGAATTTTGCCAGGGCGACGAAGAAACCGCAGCTTTTGTTGTGTGAAGGATATATGGATGTCATTGCACTGCATCAGGCGGGCTTTGACAATGCCGTGGCGTCTTTGGGAACGGCCTTTACCAGTGGTCATGCAAGTCTGATCAAACGGTATACGAAGGAAGTATACCTGACCTATGACAGCGATGGAGCAGGGATTAAGGCGGCCCTTCGCACCATTCCGATTTTAAGGGAAGTGGGGATTATGACAAAGGTCATTAATATGAGTCCCTATAAAGATCCGGATGAATTTATCAAGGCGCTGGGAGCAAACGCTTATCAGGAGAGAATCGATCAGGCGGAAAACAGCTTTCTTTTTGAAATCCGTATGTTAGAACGGGATTATGATATGACAGATCCTGAGAGCAAGACCGCATTTTATAACGAAATCGCGAAAAGGCTTCTGGAATTTTCGGAAGAGCTTGAGCGGGATAATTATATAGAAGCCGTTGCCGGGAAATACCAGATCGGATTTGAGAATTTACGGAAGCTGGTTTTTTCCATGGGGACCAAAAACGGCGCTGCGCTGCCGGGGCGCAGGTTAAAATCCGGTATACATGAAAACAAGAAAAAAGAAGACGGTATGAAGCAGTCTCAGAAGCTGCTTCTGACATGGCTCATTGAACATACGGGATTGTTTCCGGTGATTGGGGCTTATATCGGACCGTCGGATTTTACGGAAGAGATTTATGCAAAGGCTGCAGCGATTCTCTATGAGCAGTTTGAGACAACGAAAACAGTCAATCCGGCAAAGATTGTCGGCATGTTTGAAGAGGAAGAGGACCAAAGAGAGATCGCATCTTTATTCAATGCATATGTCCCGAATATTGAAACAAAAGCAGAGCTGGAGAAAGCGGTGAAGGAAACGGTTGTGCGGATGAAACGAAACAGCATCGATTATCATTTGGCACATCTGGAACCGACAGATTTATCCGGTCTGCAGAAGCTTGTCGAAGACAGACGGCAGCTGGAACAACTGGAAAAATTGCATATTTCTATCGAATAAGGACAGAATAGTAACGAACTATGAGAGGAAGGAACCATGGAAGAAAAGAAAAATAAAGCTGCAGGAACCTCAAAGGAACAGGCTGCGCCTGCGGACAATGCGGCAAGAGCAGAAAAATTAAATGAAAAATTGAAAGAGCTTGTCGAATTTGCCAAGAAAAAGAAAAATATTCTGGAATATCAGGAGATCAATGATTTTTTCCAGAAAATGGAACTGAATGCGGAAGAATTTGAAAAGATCCTGGATTGTCTGGAATCGAATAATATTGATGTGCTCCGCATCAGTGATGATGACGATGATATCCTGATTACAGAAGAGGAAGAGATTGAAGTAGAAAAAATTGATCTTTCTGTACCGGATGGTATCAGCATTGAAGACCCGGTACGTATGTATTTAAAGGAAATTGGCAAGGTTCCTCTTTTAAATGCGGAAGAGGAGATTGAACTGGCAAAACGTATGGAGCTTGGAGATCAGGAGGCGAAGAAACGTCTTGCTGAGGCAAATCTGCGTCTTGTGGTATCCATTGCGAAGCGTTATGTGGGCCGGGGAATGCTGTTTTTGGATTTGATCCAGGAAGGAAATCTGGGGCTGATTAAAGCCGTGGAGAAATTTGATTACCGTAAAGGATATAAGTTTTCTACGTATGCGACCTGGTGGATTCGTCAGGCAATTACAAGAGCGATTGCAGACCAGGCGAGAACAATCCGGATTCCGGTGCATATGGTAGAAACCATTAATAAATTAATCCGTGTCAGCAGACAGCTGTTACAGGAATTGGGACGGGAACCAACTCCGGAAGAAATTTCCGAAGAGATGAATATGCCGGTGGAACGGGTGCGTGAAATTTTAAAAATTTCCCAGGAGCCGGTTTCTCTGGAAACGCCTATCGGAGAAGAAGAGGACAGTCATCTGGGGGATTTTATTCAGGATGACAATGTTCCGGTTCCGGCAGATGCGGCAGCTTTTACGCTGCTTAAGGAACAGCTTCAGGAGGTGCTTGGAACGCTGACCGAACGGGAGCAGAAGGTGCTTACCCTGCGGTTTGGCCTGGAGGACGGCCGGGCCAGGACGCTGGAAGAAGTAGGCAGGGAATTTAATGTTACCAGAGAGCGAATTCGCCAGATTGAAGCAAAAGCGCTGCGTAAACTGCGTCACCCAAGCAGAAGCCGTAAGCTGAAAGATTATTTAGAGTAACAGGATGATTAAAATTTCAAAAAGGCTGCATGCCCTTGCAGATATGATAACAGAAGGCTCTGTGCTGGCAGATGTGGGAACAGATCATGGTTATGTTCCGATTTATCTTCTGCAGACAGACAAAATACCGGGGGCAATTGCAATGGATATCGGAAAGGGGCCGCTGCTTAGGGCCAAAGAACATGTGGAAGCTTTTGGATTGGGTGATTACATAACGCTTCGGCTTTCGGATGGAGTTTCGGCTTTGTCTGCAGGCGAGGCGGCGTCTGTTTTAATAGCGGGAATGGGCGGCGGCGTGATGCTTCATATTCTGGAAGAAGGAGAGGAAGTCATTGCATCGGCAAAAGAACTGATTTTGCAGCCTCAGTCTGAAATAGAAAGAGTACGGAAATATCTCTATCAGAAGGAATACATCATTGACAGGGAGGATATGGTATTTGAGGAGGGCAAATACTATCCGATGATGCATATTTGCCTTGGACGCAGAAAACAAAAGATCCCTGTCTGTTCCGGTGAAGAATGGCAGATCATATACCGTTACGGAGAAAAGCTGCTGCAGGAAAAGAATCCGATACTGCATCAATATCTTTTATACCGGATCGGACAATACGAAAAGATTCTTTTGAATCTTTCGAAACAGCAGAAAGAAACGGCAGAAAAACGCAGAGCAGAAATTATAACAGAGCTGCAGTATGCAAAGAAAGCGTTAAAGGATAACTGGGAGGTGTATTAGCATGAAACTGAGGGATGTGATTGCGGTACTGGAAGAACAGTCGCCTGAGTCTCTTGCCTGTGAATGGGATAACGTAGGCCTTTTAACCGGAAGAAGGGACAAAGAGATTCATAAAATCTATGTTGCGCTGGATGCTTCGGATGAAGCCGTAGAGGAAGCGGCAGAGCTTGAAGTGGATTTGCTTTTGACACATCATCCGCTGATTTTTAAAGGAATGAAGCGGGTGGTTGCAGAAGATTTTATCGGCAGACGTCTGATTAAGCTGATTCAAAATGATATTGCGTATTATGCAATGCATACGAATTTTGATGTACGGGGCATGGCGGATCTGTCTGCGGCGATGATTGGATTGGAGGAGCCGGAGGTTTTGGATGTAACGGCTGTCCTGGACGGGAAACCGGAAGGGATCGGCAGAGTGGGCGCTCTTATGAATCCCATGACGGTACAGGAATGTGCGGGATTTGTAAAAGCCGTTTTTTCCTTAAAGCAGATTAAGGTATTCGGAGAGCCAGACCGGCTGCTGAAAAGGGCGGCTATTTCTCCCGGATCAGGAAAAAGCGAGATTGACCGTGCCATTGCAATGAAAGCGGATGTATTGATTACTGGGGATATTGACCACCATGACGGGATCGACGCCGCAGCCAGAGGGCTCTGCGTTATGGATGCGGGACATTATGGGCTGGAGCATATTTTTATCGGATATATGAAGGAATATCTGGAAAAGCACTGTACGGAAACAGAAGTGATTGCGCAGAAAATCCGGTTTCCGTATTGGATTGGTTAGGGGATTGTTATGGGTGAAGAGAAAATTATACTGAATATCTGTGGAACGAAAAAAACGTATGAAAAGGGCACCCGGTATTTGGAAATTGTGAAGGAATATCAGAAGGATTATGCGGATGATATTGTTTTGGTATCTTTTGACAACCGGCTGTTAGAGCTGCACAAAAGAGCAAAGAAGAGCGGAGAACTCTCCTTTGTTACGACGGCAGATAATGCAGGACGAAAAACATACCGGAGAAGCGTAACGCTTTTGATGCAGAAGGCTTTGTACAATTTACTGGGCAAAGGAGAATCGGAGGTACGGGTTTTGTACTGCATCAGCCAGGCTTATTATTGTGAGCTGGTAAGGGCGGGAAAGCCAGACGAAGCCTTTCTCGGGAAACTGAAGCAGGAAATGCTTCGGCTTTCGGACGAGGAACTTCCCATTTTAAAGAGCAGCATAAAAACAGACGATGCGGTCAGGCTGTTTCGTGACTATGGCATGCCGGAGAAGGAATGTCTGTTTCATTACCGCAGAAGCTCCAGAGTAAATATTTATGATCTGGATCATTATAAGGATTATTTTTACGGCTATATGACGGCGCATACAGGGTATCTAAAATATTTTGATCTTAAACCCTATGAAGACGGCTTTGTATTGATGTTTCCGGACAAAAATACAAAAGAAGTCGCAGAATTTAAACCGTCTGTGAAATATACCGATACCATAAAGCGTTCCAGGGAATGGGGACGCACCATGGGCGTTGATACCATCGGCGCCTTGAACAATGCGATTGCCTCCGGAAAGATCCAGGAGATTATTATGGTTCAGGAGGCTTTGATGGAACAGCGGATCGGACAGCTGGCCCAGATGATTACAGAGAGGGATAACTGTAAATTTGTTATGATTGCAGGTCCTTCCTCCTCGGGTAAAACAACGTTTTCCCACAGGCTTTCCATACAGCTTATGGCACAGGGCTTAACCCCCCATCCATTATCGCTGGATAATTATTATTTAGACCGGGAGAAGGCGCCGAGAGATGAAGATGGCAATTTTGACTTTGAATGTCTGGAATCGCTGGATGTAGAATTGTTTCATCGGGATATGGCGGCTCTTTTAAGAGGCGAAACCGTAGATATGCCTTCTTTTAATTTTAAAACCGGAAATACAAA
>CANODN010000117.1 GCA_947564765.1 uncultured Roseburia sp.
CACTTTCTGATGCGGAGGAGGAAGCTGACAATACCTATCTTACCTATAATGTAACGGTACGATTGTGATTCTGGGAAAAGATACGGATTCAGTATATTATGGTCTGGCTACGCTGCAGATGATGTTTTCTTCTTTTAACGGGAAGAAGTTTCTGAATGTGCAGATTGAGGATTATGCGACGATGGCAGCCCGAGGCTATATTGAAGGCATGTACGGCATCTGGGATTATGACAGCCGCGAAAGCTTAATGTATACCACACGCGACGTCAAAATGAATACTTATATTTATGCTTCCAAAAGCGACTTATATCACACCGACAAATGGGCAGAGCGGTATCCGGAAGAAGAAGAGCAGAAAATCAGAAAACTCGTTCAGGCAGGCGAAAAAACAAAAGTAAAATACGGCTGGTCTGTCCACTTAGGACCAATTTTTAAAAATCTTCCAGCCGTTTCCAATTCCGGATATGAAACGGCCTTTAATGAAAAATTTGATCTTCTTACGGCAAAATTCCAAAGTCTTTATGATCTGGGCGTTCGGAAGTTTGCTGTCTTAAATGATGATTTCGGAGGAGGATCCCATACAGAGGTTGTTCGTTTTTTAAATAAATTAAACACAGAATTTATTCAGGCAAAAAAAGATTGTAAAAATATCACTTACTGTATGCAGGGCTATAACAAAGGCTGGAGTACATCTGCCGAGCTTACAGCGCTTCAGGAGTTAGACGAATCCATTGATTTGTTCTGGACCGGTGACGCCGTCAACTCACCCATCACCCAGGACACGGTTAACTATGTAAAAAACCAAACAGGGCACGATGTCGTATTCTGGCTGAATTATCCGGTCAACGAACATGCCAGATCCGGTATCTATCTTGGAGAAATTTCCCATTATGCCAGAGACGGCGTAACAGGACTGGCAGGGGCCGTGTCTAATCCATGTCACTTCCCCGAAGCAAGCAAGGTTGGACTGTTCCAGCTTGCATCCCTGTTCTGGAACAATAATAATTATCTGGCACAGGCAGAAACTATCTGGAAAGAGTCCTTTAAATATCTTCAGCCGGAAGTGTATAACGCCTATCTGACGATTGCCAAAAACGTATCAAACTGCCCCAACTCCGGAAGAGTACCAAAAGGATTCCCGGAATCAGAATATTTGGCAGAAGCGCTTTCTTCCGTAAGTACCAAAATTCAAAAGGGACAGGATATATCCAATGACCCGGATGCTCAAATGCTGCAGAAAGAATTTTCCAATATCCTTTCTGCAATATCCGTATTCCGCAGCCAGTGTGCAAACAAAGCATTAGTCGAAGAATTGAATACATGGCTTTTATCTCTTACAGATGTGGCAACTGCAGGCAGCGCAGTTCTGCAGTCACTCTTTGATCTGGAACAGAATGACATAGACAATGCCTGGAAGAATCTCGGCACTGCAGGTCAGGCAATGGATACACATAATACCTACTACTATATCTTTGAAAAAAACAAAAGAGCAGCTTCACTGGCAGGCAGCAAACGACTGATTCCTTTTATTAACCAAACTATCACTATTGCAAAAAGAAGAATTCTACCTTATCTGAATCCTTCTGCTCCGACACCTGTTACCTTTTATGCAAAAATACACGGCTCGCTAGAAGCAGATTCCTCTGAATCCGCCAAAATTTTTGACGGAGACGAAACTACCGTTGCAAAATGGCATAACGGCATGCAGGAAGAAGGCGATTACTTTGGCGCGGACTTGGGCAAAGTGATTCCGATCAACAAAATCAGAATTCTCCAGGCAGAAAGCGATACCGATAATAATTTTTATCACAATGCAGTTTTAGAATACTCCAAAACCGGAGAAGACGGTGACTGGATATCTATTCAGGAATATGCAAATAACAGCGCTCCCAGAGAGATTCTCTTTACGAAAGAACAACTCTCCGATGTGGAAGCCAGATATGTCCGGCTGAGGCTGACACAACAAGGAACTCCTGGCAAAAAAGATTACTGGACACACATTCGCGAGTTCGTTGTCAACGACCCTGAACCGGAAGAAATTTCCTGCGGACCTATTGCAAGCGAAACTGTTTCTGCCGATGTTTCGGTGGAGCAAAACAATCTGACCTATAGTCTGGCAGCTGACAGTGATATTTCTCTTGCAGCCGGCGAATATATCGGCATCAAGATGGATGATCTGGCCGGAGTGAGCGGATTTACTGTTCCCGATTCCGCCTCGGCGCTGACGTTGGAATATTCCGAAAACGGCATTATCTGGCAGACTATGCCCAAAAATCCGGAAGGGATTGGCGCACGTTATGTACGTCTGTACAATAAAACTGACAGTACCATAAGTTTCGCTCCCGCATATTTTTCTGTTACCATATCGTCCGCCAAAGTGACTCCCCGTGTGTTGGAAAACAGCGCTGAATTTAATACTTTGAATACATCAGAAGGTTCCGGATCATGGGATGCTCTCTTTGACGGCGCATATGAAACCTTTATATGGACCAATACTGCTCAAAAATCGGGACAATATATTACCGTTGATCTGGGCGACGAAATCCCTCTTTACGATCTGACCATTACACAGGGGCCAGGTCCCAACGGAAACAATGAAAAACCAAAATTTTACAATGCAAAGTTTTATCTGTCAACAGATAATGTCCAGTGGGGCGATCCTATCATAACAATTGCCGAAAGCGGCAGCTCCATTACTGCTACCGGCGCGGACCGTACAGAAAGCAACGGCTATATCACAATCCGTAAAACAGATTTAAACGGCAGGTCTGCCCGTTATCTGAAAATCGAGATAACAAAAGACAGCGGTTGTTTCCTCCGCATCAACGAAATCGAATTTAACAAAACCATTGAAACCACAGATACCATTATCAGCAAAGTTATGAGCGACAATCTTAACGGTGACTTAAGCAAAATAGTAGACGGCGATATCTCCACTGTATATACTTCCGAAGAACCGTCTGACGGAACTGCATCTTTGAAATATACACTGACAGAAAAGACAAAAATCACTTCTGCCACCTTCCTGCAGAATTCCGACAGCATTACCAATGCAGAAGTAAAAGCCGAAATCTATGACGGAACCAATATCCGGACAGAAATACTCGGTACGCTGTGCGACGGCACTTCCACGTTCTGTTTCAGCGGTCAGGAAGATGTTTTATCTTTGACCGTAACATGGCCCAAAGATACGATTCCTACCCTTTACGAAATCATCACAAACACAGATGAAACCGTCTACAAACTCACATTAGATGGTCAGGGAGCGCCTTCAAAGACCATCTCCTGTTCCGAGAACAGATTTATTCGTCTGCCGAAATACATTCCTGAGAAATCAGGTTATACATTCAAAGGCTGGACAGACGGAACCAACACCTACGCTTCCGGAAGCCGCTATAAAATGGGATCTGCAGACGTAACACTGACAGCTGTATGGGAGAAAAACAGTACAACGCCTTCGGATCCGATAACACCTCCGGGTCCAATAATCCCGCCGCCTGAAAAGAATACCATCCAAGAAAATCATGTCTATACCGTCGGCAATCTGGACTACAAGGTTACAAGCCTTACTGCCGCTACCGTAGAAGTTACCGTTCAGAAAAATACTGCTTTAACCGAAATCGTTGTACCGGATACGATTACCCTTGGCAAAAACTCCTACAAGGTAACCTCCGTTGCAGCATCCGCTTTTAAAAACTTTAAAAAAGCAACAACCGCTACAATCGGGAAAAATGTAGCGACCATCGGAGACAGTGCATTTGCAGGATGTGTTAAGCTGAAAAAAATTACCATTAAGAGTACCGTCTTAAAATCCATTGGCAAAAAAGCATTCCAAAAATGTAAGGTACTCAAGAATATTATCATCAAGAGTAAATCCTTAAAAATAGTCGGTAAAAACGCTTTCAAGGGAATCCATAAAAAAGCTGTGATTAAGGTTCCGAAAAACAAATACAAAAATTATGTAAAAGTCCTTTCCAAAAAGGGCCAGAAGAAAACTGTGAAAATCAAAAAATAAGCAAAAAAACAGAGGATATCCGATTTGAAACCGGGTATTCTCTGTTTTCACATAATCTTTATCTCTTTTATAGCATCCTCCGTAAAAAGGCGTTCAAATCACTGTATCTCAATATAATTTCTGGTTTTTATTATGTTGGCTGTAACTCCTTTTCCAACTCAAGCACCTGTTCAAGAGAAAGTCCAGAATATTTTGCAATTTTTTCCAAAGGAAAATCTCCATCTTGCAACATATTCATGGCTACTGAGATTGCTCTTCTTCTATCCCCTTCATCAAATCCCTGCTCATATTTTTCCTGATAATGCATCTGCAATGTCATATAATCCAACCTCCATTTCTCATTTTTCCTGACAGACTTCACCGCCTTGTCTAATTCTCTGGTAAAATCGTCCTCCGGCTCTTTACCATCAATAAAATCCAGTAACCTTTTCATTTCTGGTGAAATGTCATCCATTGTACCTTTGGTATTTAAAATGATTTTCGTTGTATCATCGCCCAAACCTAGCTCTGTATTTTGAATGCAACGATTCTCAAAAGTATAAATGTGTCGCCCTTCGCCAAACAAATCAAATGTACATACAAATATAACAAAACTGCGTTTTAAATCCTTGTAATTATCTCCCTTTTCCAAAATATTCAGGTCTATCATCCCTTGATAATATCTTGTTCTCTTAGGAAGGTTTCTATTCTCTGTGGTCTGCATTTCGATATTATATATCGTTTCTTCTCCATCTTCTACATAAATATCCAGACGCACGCTTTTTGCATTTATAGAAACATCTATCGTTTCCTGCGATTTTGGATATTCAATGCAGGATATCTTTATTCCAAGTATACATTCTAAAAATGGTTTGCAGAATTTTGGATTCCTCATGATAACGCTAAACATGAAATCATCCTTTATCTGCAATTCTTCAAACGTTTTCTCCATAATAGCATCCCCCTCTGGCATAGGAACCATACAATATAATCCGACACAAATGGAAACCTAGATCATACTCACACCCCGGCACTGCACCGGCAGTCCAAACAAGGTAAGAACCGTAGCCGCAATATCACAAAATCCCTCTCTCGTTCCATAATTGATTCCCCCAGGGATATGATTTCCTACCATAAGAAACGGCGTATATTCTCTGGAATGATCGGTGGATGCCGTTCCCGGATCACAGCCGTGATCGGCGGTAAACATTAACACATCGTCTTCCCGCATACGGCTTAAAAGCTTTGGAACCTGAGCGTCCAGATACGTCAGAGCCTTTGCATAGCCGTCGATATCATTCCTGTGCCCGTACAGCATATCAAAATCCACCAGATTCGTGAAGCACAGCCCTTCAAAATCACGGTTCATATATTCCAGGGTTCGTTCCATGCCTTCTTCATTGCCTGCCGTGCGCACGTACTCCGTAATCCCGCGTCCCGCAAAAATATCGATAATTTTTCCTACGGAAATCACATCATAGCCTTCCGCCTGCAGCTGGTCCAGCATGGTAATTCCCGGCGGCTCCAGGGAATAATCATGCCGCCGCACAGTCCGTACAAATTTCCCCGGTTCTCCTGTAAAAGGCCTTGCAATCACACGCCCTACACCGTGTTCGCCTTTTAATATTTCTCTGGCCGTTTCACAGTATTCATATAGCTTCTCTACCGGAACCAGCTTTTCATGGGCTGCAATCTGAAATACGGAATCTGCAGACGTATATACGATCAAATCTCCTGTTTTCAGATGCTTTTCGCCATAATCCCGAATCACTTCCGTTCCGGAATATGGTTTGTTGCAGAGCACGCCCCGCCTGGTTTTCTTTTTAAATTCTTCTATCACTGATTTTGGAAACCCCTGGGGATAGGTGGGAAGAGGCGCTTTGGAAACGACGCCTGCAATCTCCCAGTGTCCGATTGTGGTATCTTTTCCTCTGGACAATTCTTTCATACGTCCGTAAGAGCCTCTGGGGTTTGCTTCCTTTTCCCCGATCTCTATACCGTCTATGTTAAAAAGACCAAGCTTACGCATATTGGGCATGGAAAAATATCTGCTTTTGGAAACAGTCAGAAGTGTATTGCTTCCGGCATCGCCGTATTCCGATGCATCCGGCATTTCCCCGATTCCCACACTGTCAAGTACCATCAGAAAGATTCTCTTTACCTGCATCTTATTTCCTTTCCTCTACTCATTCATTTTATAACCGCATTTCGGACATACATTGCCGCCCTTATACGAATAACCGCAGCGGAAACAGCAGATCGTCTCATGCTTTTCCTTTGCGAGATACGTAACGTTTCTGGAATCCGGCTTCTCCTGCAGATAATGAATAAATTCCTCCAGGCAGTTCCCCCAGGCTGTCAGTTCCTTTTTGTCTACTGCATAGGGAATCTTGATCTGCTCCCCGTTATGCAGCTCCAAAAAAAGTCCCGAATGGAAAAATCCTGTCTGTGAGCTTAATTTTCGGATATCATCTATGGATACGGCATATGCATTTAACATCGTCCGGTAAAAAACATGCTCCGGCGTCAAGATCATACCTTCCTTGCCAGACCGGTCTCTGGAGGTATCCACGACAAGAATCGGATATTCAAATTCTCCTCTGGTTGTGCCGTAGGTATCCAGTGCATACTGAATCACTTCATATTACAAAATCCGCCTTCTTTTCGTCCGGTTCTTCCG